>JAQCGR010000094.1 GCA_027619995.1 Pseudomonadota bacterium
CGCGCCCGCCGATATCGACGATATGGCAGGTATTGGCGAAGAGGCCGACGACCTTGCCGTCGAGGAAGGCCGGGGTGACGACCGTGACGTCGTGCAGATGGCCGCTCGTCTGCCAGGGATCGTTGGTGATGTAGTGGTCGCCCGGCTCCATCGTGTCGACGGGGTATTTGTTGATGAAATGGATGACCGCCTCGGCCATCGCGTTGATATGGCCGGGCGTGCCGGTCACCGCCTGGGCGAGCATCCGGCCTTCGCGGTCGAAGACGCCGGCAGCGAGATCGCCTGCCTCGCGCACGCTGGTCGAGAAGGCGGTTCGGACCAGGGTTTGGGCCTGTTCCTCGACAACCGAGATCAGGCGATTCCACATCACCTGCATGTGAATCTGGCTCAATGCGTCGGCCATAGTCTCGTCTTCCTCTGTGTTGTCGTCGGTCTTGCGGCAGTCTTACGGCGGTCTTTGCGTTCAGGCGTTGTCCTGCCTCTCCATGATGATGTAGCCGAGCGGGTGGATGACGGCATTGTAGCCCTTCGCGACGACCGTGTTGGTGTCATCCTCGACGATCGCGCAGGGTCCCATCATCTCGGCGCCCGGGGCAAGATCCTTACGGAAGTAGTAGGGCACGGTCGTGTACTTGCCCGTTTCGCGGTCCAACAGCCGCCGCTCGCCCGCCGGGGCGGAGGGAGGATGCTTCTTGACCGGCTCGAAGGTCTTGGATTTTTCCGTCTGGGTGCTGACCTGCAGCGACCAGGTCAGGATTTCGATATCCAGCTTCGGGATCGTGCGGTTGTAGAGGGCGTGATACGCGGTCTCGAAGCCCTTGCGCATCACCGCATCGCCATCGTCGCCGAGCCTGCCGCCGGCGATCTGGACGCCGATTTCGACGCCAACCTCATGACCTTGGCCGACGTAGCGCATGAAGGCGATGACCGTCTCCTTGAGCGGCCGGTCGCCCGCACCCGGTTCGACCACCTCCCGCGATTCCTTGCGCATCTGCTCGATCAGCTCGTTGGTGTTGCCGATGTTGATCGCGCCGAGCCGCTGGTAGTTGCTGCGGATGACCTCGTAGGCCACCGGCGCGCGCAGGAACCCGATGGCGGACCCGACGCCGGCACCGCTCGGAATCACAACCCGGCCGATATTCAGCTTTTCGGCCATGCGCGCGGCATGGACTGGGGCCGCACCGCCGAAGACGACCAGGGTACGACGCTCGATATCCTTGCCGCTTTCGATGGCGTGGACGCGCGCCGCGTTGGCCATGTTCTCGTCGACGATTTCGGCGACGCCGAGGGCGGCATGGGGCGTGTCGAGTTTGAGGGCGGAGCCGACAACCTTGTCGAGCACCTTCTCTGAGGCGCCGCGGTCGAGCTTCATGCGGCCGCCGGCGAAGTTGTCCGGGTCGATACGGCCCAGCACGACGTCCGAATCGGTAACCGTCGGGTTCTCGCCGCCGCGGCCGTAGCAGGCCGGGCCGGGCTCCGATCCGGCGCTTTCGGGCCCCACGGCGATCCGGCCCAGAGCGTCGATATGGGCGATCGAACCACCGCCCGCGCCGATCTCGACCATCTCGATGACCGGAATGCGCAGGGGAAGGCCACTGCCCTTGAGGAAGCGATAGACGCGCGCGACCTCGAAGGTGCGCGAGGTCTGGGGCTGGCCGTCCTCGATCAGGCAGATCTTGGCCGTGGTGCCGCCCATGTCATAGGAGACGACCTCGTCGAGGTTGAGTTCCCGTGCGATATGGGCCGCGAAGATCGCGCCGCCGGCCGGGCCCGATTCGACCAGTCGAACCGGGAAGCGAACGGCCGTACTGAGGGTCGTGATGCCGCCGCCGGAAAGCATCAGATAGAGCGGGCAGGTGAGGCCCTCGGCGCGCAGGTCGCGCTCGAGATTCTCGAGATGCCGGCCCATCAGCGGCTGGACATAGGCATTGGCACAGGCGGTCGAAGCGCGTTCGTATTCGCGCATCTCCGGCGACACCTCGCTGGACAGGCTAATTTTCAGGTTCGGCATCAGGCGCGCGAGAATGTCGCGGGTGCGCTCCTCATGCGCGGGGTTGGTGTAGCTGTGGAGGTAGGTCACTGCCGCGCTCTGCACCTCGGCCTTTTCGAGGATCGGCACGACGGCTTCGACCGTGCTCTCATCGAGGGGGATGAGAACGTCACCGCGGGCATTGACCCGCTCCTTTATCGGCAGGCGCAGGCTGCGAGGAACCAGTGGCTTGGGCAGGTCGATATTGACGTCGTACTGCTCGAACCGGTTCTCGTTGCGCATCTCGACCGAATCGCGGAAGCCTTCGGTCGTGAGCAGCGCGGTGGGGGAGCCCTTGCGCTCGATAAGAAGATTGGTCGCCAGGGTCGTGCCGTAGATCAGAATGTCGACGGCGCTTGGATCGAGCTTGGACGTCGCCAGGACGTCGCGAATGCCGGTCAGCACACCGCGCTCCGGTCCCTCATGGGTCGTCAGGGTCTTCGCGGTGAACCGCGTTTCACCGATTTCAAGCGCGACGTCCGTAAAGGTGCCACCGATATCCACGCCCAGCCGAGCCGGCGCGCCATTCTTCTGCGTCATCTGTTACTCCCCCAGGGGTTCGGCGGCGGACCTATCATGTTCGCGCGCCGGGCGGCAAGTCCTCTTGGCAGGTGAAGGCGGGAACGCCTTCAAAACTGCCGTTTCCCGACCTTCGCCGGATTCATTCGGTGAAGCGCGGAATCACCTTTTCGCCAACCAGACGGATCGAACGCATGGCCTGTTCATGACTCGTCCGGCCCGATTGGAACATGAACATAAGCTGGTCGAGTCCAGCACCGGCCCATTTTTCTACCTGGCAACTTACTGTATCAGGATTGCCGCCGATGGCGCGGGCATCCTCGATCAACTCGTCGTCACTGCGTTTGGCGAATTTCTCAGCGACCGAATGCAGCGCGCCGCCGGAGGCGAAGCGGACATGGTTGAGTTCGGCATCGTTCTCGCCGAAATACCAGCGCGCCGCAGCGCAGCCGACCGCCCGACCCTCGCGGTCGTCGTCCAGACAGACGCCGATGGCGAAGGCGCCCGCATGTTCGTTATCGAACTTGCCCACGCGCGCCGACCGGTCGGGCGAGCGGATCGCGGTTCGGTAGGCGTCGATCGCGGGCCTCATCTCGTCCGGCGTGTTGTGGGTGATGCCGAGCGCGCCGAAACCCATGCGGCCGGCATGGGCCCAGGTGTCGAGATTGGACGCCGCGACCCAAAGCGGCGGATGCGGGTGCTGGATGGGCCGGGGAATGACGTGGCGCGCGGGCAGGTCGAGATGCTCGCCCTTGTAGCCGGGGAAAAACTCGTGCTCGAACATGCCGAGCACGGCTTCGAGGGTCTCGCGGCCCAATTCGCGGCCCATGGCGGGGTCCAAGCCCAGCCCTTCGACGATATAGGGATAGGCGCCGCGCCCGCAGCCGAACTCGGCGCGCCCCCCGCTGAGCACATCGAGAGTGGCGACCCGCTCCGCGACCATGAAGGGGTTGTGGCAGGGCAGGATGATCACGGCAAAGCCCAGGCGGATGCGTGTGGTCAGCTGGCTCAACGCCGCCAGGGTCATTTCGGGGCAGGCCGAATGGCCTATCTCGATACAGAAATGCTGTTCGGTGATCCAGAAATAGTCGAAGCCGGCCTCTTCCGCCGCAACCGCCTGCTCGATGGCGTTGCGATAGGCCTGGCGCTCGGCATCGGCGGACCAGGGCCGCGGCATCTGAAGCTGGCACATGATGCCGAATTTCATGGAATTCTCCCTCCGTTGTTCGGCCGTTTCTGCCCGACCCTCGGGCGGCATCTTTGTCTCGCTCCGGCGTTCAATCAACAACGCATCCTGCCGGCTCCGGACCGGTCGCGCATGACGGGGTTGCGGCGGGCGCAGCGCTTGCGCCTTGTCCGGCGGAGGGCGCGGGGTAAGATCGCTCTCGGCAATGACCGTTGTGCGTTCGAGGGGGAGGCGCGAGGCCATGAGCGGCAGGCTCAATAAGAAGGTCGCGATCGTGACCGGGGCGGGTTCGATCGGACCCGGCTGGGGCAACGGCAAGGCGGTGGCCGCGCTGTTCGCGCGCCAGGGGGCGAAGGTCTTCGCCGTCGACCGCAGCGAGGAAGCGTTAGCGGAAACCGCGTCGATCATCGCGGATGAAGGGGGCGAGTGCACCGCCCATGTCGCGGATGTGAGCGTCGCAGACGAGGTCGAGGCCTTGGTCGCGCGCTGCGTCGAGACCTATGGCCGCGTCGACATATTGCACAACAATGTCGGCATCGTGGATGACAAGAACGTGCTCGAGACCACCGAAGAGACCTGGGACAAGGTCATGTCGGTCAATCTCAAGAGCATGTTCCTGACCTGCAAACACACCATTCCCGTGATGAAGAAGCAGGGCGGCGGGGTCATCGTGAATGTCGGCTCCATTTCGGGCATTCGCTGGAACGGTGTGCCCTGGATCGCCTATTACACCAGCAAGGCCGGGGTGTTGGGCTTCACCCGCGCAATTGCCCTGGATCACGCCAAGGACGGCATTCGATGCAATGCCTTGCTGCCGGGCAGCATCAACACGCCTCTGATGCTCGAGCCGAAGCGCCAGACCATGCCCAAGCCGGAATTCGACAAATGGGTCGCCGCGCGCGACACGAAAATCCCGATCGGTCGGGCGGGCACAGCCTGGGATGTGGCCTATGGCGCGCTGTTCCTGGCCAGCGATGATTCCGAATATGTCACGGGCACGCAACTCGTCGTCGATGGCGGATTGATCGCCCAAATGAAAATGCCCCAACGTCCCGCCGCCTGAGAAAGAGCAAAAACATGCCGAATTCGCCTATTCGTTCGTCCAATCCCAAAGGCATCGCCGCGCCGATCCGCCCGTATTATTCGAATGTCGTGCGGGTCGAGAGCGGACCGCTGATCTTCGTCGCCGGCCAGGTCGCGCTGGATGAGGGCGGCAAACCCGTCCATGTCGGCGATCCCGGCGCCCAGGCAGAATTTGCGCTGGGTGCGATCGAGCGGCTGCTCGCGGTCGAGGGCGCGACGATGGGTGATGTGGTCAAGGTCACGGTCTATGTCACCGATATCCGCTTTCTCGATGCCATCAAGCCGGCCCGGCTCAAGCACTGGCCCGAGGGCGGTCCGGCTAGCGCGATCATCGAGATTTCCAATCTTGCCTTTCCTGAACTGCTGGTCGAGATCGAGGCCGTGGCGGCCCCGGCGAAATAGAAACGAGGCGGAGAGCAGCATGGCTTCCCTATCGCCGGACGGCCGGGTGGTGATGATCAGCGGCGCGGCCCGCGGCCTTGGCCTCGCGGTCACCCGCCGTCTGGTTGGTGACGGTTTTACCGTCAGCCTGGGCGCGCGCGACATCGACGCCCTTCGCGCTGCGCATGCGACCGTGCCCGAGGCGCGCCGCCATTTCAGCACTTATGACGCGACTGATCCCGCGACGGCGGAAAGCTGGGTCGGCGCGACGATCGAGCGGTTCGGCCGAATCGACGCCTTGATCAACAATGCCGGCATTCTGCGCCAGTTCGAGCTGGAGGACAGCGATGCGGAAGACAAGTTGGACGAGCTCTACCGCACCAATGTGCGCGGGCCTCTGACTTTGACGCGTCTGGCGTTTCCGCATCTGCGCCGCTCCGGTCAGGGGCGGGTGGTCAATATCAATTCCCTGTCGGGTCTGCGCGTCGGGCGCGACGATTTCGTCGGCTATTCGATGAGCAAATTCGCGCTCTCCGCCCTCAGCCACGCGACCCGCAAGGCCGGGTTCGCCGACGGGGTGCGCGCCACCAACCTTTGCCCCAGCCTTATGGACACGGAGATGGTCGAGGCGCTGGGCGCGCCGGAGGAACTGAAGATACGGCCCGATAGCATGGCGGATATGGTCAGCATGCTGCTGGCCCTGCCCAACACGGCATCGGTCGCCGAACTGCCGATCAACGTATTCAACGAGCCCGGTTACTAAAATGCGGGCCGCGCGGAGGGGAAAGCGGATATGGGCGACAGACTGAGCGGCAAGGTCGCGATCGTCACCGGCGCCGGCGCGAGCGGCCCGGGCTGGGGCAACGGCAAGGCCACGGCGATCCTTTTCGCGCGCGAGGGCGCAAAGGTCGTCGGCGTGGATCGGAGTGATACGGCGGTCAGCGAGACCGCGGATATCGCCAAGGCCGAGAAAATCGCCTTCACCCCGCATGTCGGGGATATCACGGAACCCGACGAGGTCGACAAACTGGTCGCGCGCTGCATCGACCTCTGTGGGCGGGTCGACATTCTGCATAACAATGTCGGCATTTACGAATTGGGCAGCCTCGATAAGGACCGCGACTATTTCGAATATGTTCAGCGGGTCAACATGACCAGCATGTTCCTGATGGCCAAAGCGGTCGTGCCCCGGATGATCGAGCAGGGTGACGGCGGTGCCATCATCAATCTGGCCTCCATCGCGGCGACGCATTACACGGGCGCGGCCTATTCGATCTATGCCACCACCAAATCCGCGGTCATCGGTTTCACCCGCGCCATCGCCATGGAAAACGCGGCACATCGCATCCGCTGCAACTCGATCCTGCCGGGCGTCGTCAACACGCCCCTGGCGCTGGAACCGATCCGCAAGCGCGTGGGCGAGGACGAGTTCCAGAAGATCCTGGGCGAGCGCGATGCCATGGTGCCGATTGGCCGCGCGGCGACTGGATGGGACGTGGCGAAGGTTGCGCTCTATCTCGCCTCCGACGAAGCGAGCTACGTCACCGCGACCGAGATCGTCGTCGATGGCGGGCTGACGGCGCAGTTCGGATAGGCTGCAACGATGGCTATCGCCGACGAATACAGCCGGAATTTCCGGCGGGCGGTCGTCATCTTCATCGCGCTCAATCTGCTTTATCAGATGAGCACGTTCTTTCGTTCGACAAACGCGGTCATTGCAGAGTCGCTGCGCAGTGACTTTGGGGCTTCGAGCGAGCAGTTGAGCCTCGTTACCAGCGCTTATTTCTTCGCCTTCGCCCTGATGCAGATCCCCGTCGGCGGCTTGCTCGACCGCTTCGGGCCACGCCGCATGATCTCGATCATGATGCTGATTCCGGCGATTGGTGCGATCGTCTTCGCCAGCGCCGAGTCGGTTTCGATGCTGGTCCTGGGCGAGATTCTGATGGGCGGGGGCTGTGCCGTCGGCCTGATGGGGGCCGTCGTCGTTTTCGCGCGCTGGTTCAGGCCCAGCGCCACTGCGACGATGATCGCGCTCTATACCGGTTTCGGAAACCTTGGTTTCCTGCTGTCGAGCACGCCGCTGGCACTGATGGCGGCAGCCATCGGGTGGCGCGGATCCTTCGCCCTGATGGCCGTGGTCACCGCGTTTCTGGTCCTGATCGCCTTCCTCTTCGTGCGCGATGCGCCGCGCGGCCATGCCTATCACGAGCGCGAGCCGGAGAGTTTCCGCCAGATCATGGCGGGTATCCGGGAAATCCTCAGCAAGCCCCAGATGTATCTGGTGCTGGCCCTTTCCTTTCCCAGCCTGTCGATCATCCTGACGATTCGCGCGCTCTGGGCCGGACCCTACCTGGCCGATGTCCATGGCCTGGACCAGATCACGGCCAGCGAGATGATCTTCCTGGTCACGGTATTCATGCTGATCGGCAACATTCTCTATGGCCCGCTGGATCGCATCTTCAATTCGCGCAAATGGGTCGTATTGCCGGGCGCCTTTGCGACAGTCCTGATTCTGACCGTGCTTGCGGTGATGCCCGATATGGGGCTCTACACGGTGGTCGGCCTGCTCTGCGCCCTGGCCCTCGTGTGCAACTACATCGTCACCTTGATGGCGCATGGATGCGCCTTGTTTCCCGATCGGTTGATCGGACGGGCCATTACCATGGTCAATTTCGCGAATTTCGCAGGGATCGCAATTCTTCAGGCCGCGTCGGGAGCGCTCATCGGATTGTTTCCCCATGACGGCGCCGGGGCCGCGCCGGAGACTGCCTACCGGGCGATGTTTGCCTTTCTCGCCCTCTGCACCCTGGCGGGCGCGATCGCCTATCTTTTCGTGCGCGATTCCAAGCCGAGCGACCACGGCCGGGCCTGACCGAGCGTCATTGCCTTCCTTAGTGCCCGGCGCAAGCAGATTTGATTTGCGGCCGACGTCCGAACCGCCGGATCATGCGGCTGCTGGCTGGGACAGGGGACATTAGGATGGAAACGACGGCGGAGCTCGATATCGGGCGGGAACTGCTCTACCTCTCCGGCGCCGATGTTGAGGCCTGTGCGGTCTCGGCGGGCGACATGAACGATGCTGTCGAGGCGGCGTTGGCGGCCAAGGTCGCGGGCCGTGCGCGCACCCGGCCCAAGCTCAACATCCGCCAACCCGACGGCTCCAGCTTTCGCGCCAAGGCCGGCGTGTTGGACGATGCCGGCTATGCCGCGATCAAATGGTTCGGCTATTTTCCCGGCAACGGGGCGCGCGGGGCGCCGGATTTCCATCCCCTGGTCATGGTCAACGAGACCCGGACCGGCCTGCCCGTCGCGATGATGGACGGGGTCTGGTTGTCGGGCCAGCGAACGGCGGCCTTCAGCGCCGTCGCGGCAAAACGTCTGGCGCGAGCGGAGTCGGAAACCCTGGGCTTCGTCGCCTGCGGTCGGCAGGCCCGCTGCAATCTTGCCGCCCTGCGCGCGGAATTCCCGATCCGCCGGGTGATCGCCTGCAGCCGCCGGCGGGAGACAGCGGAGCGCTTCGCCGCCGAAGTGCGCGAGCAAGGGCTCGAGGCGGTTGTGACCGAGACGCCCCGGGAGGTCGTGTCCGGCGCCGATATCGTCATCACCAGCGTGCCCCATGCGGCGATCGAGACGCCGTTCCTGGACGCGGCCTGGCTGGCGCCGGGCGCTTTCGTGTCGATGGTCGATCTCGGCTTCAGCTGGAAGGCCGAGACCATTCGCGGTCTCGATATCGTCGCCGTGGACGATATCGAGCAAAGCCTGCCGGGCGGACCGGAGCCCCTCAATTTCATCGGTGAATACGACGCCGAACTGGGCGATATCGTCGCCGGCCATGCCGTTGGACGCAGCGACGCCGTGCAACGCACCGGGTTCATCTTTTCCGGCATCGGCCTGGGCGATACGGCCGCTGCCGCGCTCATCCTCGACCGGGCTATCGAACTGGGTCTTGGCACGCGCCTGCCATTGTGAAGCGGATGCCGACGCGTTGGCGGCTCCATCGATTAGACAGGTGGCGCTGGATAGCCTCGAACCGCGACCGTTTCTCCCCTGTTTCCTTGGAGCGGCATGGCGGGGCTGTCTAACATGGGAAAGAGCGTTTCGTCCGCCGCCGCTTGTTCGACGGGCTTTCCATGACGGGAGAAGAAAGCATGGTCACGGTGCGCAAGTTTGGCGCGGGAAAATCCGTTCGGCGCACGGAGGATCGACGCCTGCTGACCGGCGATGGTCGCTATCTGGACGACGTCAATCTGGCCTTCCAGGCCCAAGGCCATGTCCTGCGCTCGCCCCATGCCCATGCCCGCATCAAAGCCATCGATACCGAAGCGGCCAAGGCGGCGCCCGGGGTCCTGCTGGTGCTGACCGGCGCGGATGTCGAGGCCGAGGGCCTCGGCACCTTGCCCTGCGTTGCGCCGGTGAGGAATCGCGACGGCTCCCGCTGTCACATGGGGAAGTGGACCCTGCTGGCCGCGGACAAGGTGCGCTATGCGGGCGACGGCGTCGCCTTCGTGGTCGCCGAGTCGCTGGATCAGGCGCGCGATGCGGCGGAACTGATCGAGGTCGAATACGAGGTACTGCCGCCGGTCGTGGAGACGGGCGGCGCGGTGGATGCGGCGGCGCAGGTCTGGGACGATTGCCCGCGCAACCTTTGCGGCGACTGGGCCTCGGGCGAGGTCGAGAAAACCGATGCCGCCTTCGCGACGGCGGCCCATGTCACCAAGGTCGATCTGGTCAACAACCGCATCGTCGTCGCCTCGATGGAAACGCGCGGCGCGCTGGCCGATTACGACCCGGGCGACGAGCGCTGGACCCTACATGTCGGCAGCCAGGGCGTGCACAGCATGCGGGGGGCCCTGGTTGGCGTGTTCGGCATCGGCCTCAATCAGCTTCGCGTCATCACCCCCGATGTCGGCGGCGGCTTCGGCATGAAAGGCGCGTCCTTTCCGGAATACGCACTCGTTATGTGGGCGGCCAGGAAACTGCGCCGGCCCGTGAAATGGATCGGCGACCGCGCCGACGCTTTCCTCTCCGACACCCACGGCCGCGACCATGTGACCCACGGTGAACTGGCCCTGGATGCGGAGGGCCGGATCTTGGGCCTCCGCATGCATATCACCGCGAATATGGGGGCTTATCTGTCGATCTTCGCGCCGACCATTCCGACCGAGCCGGGCGCGCTGATGGCGTCCGGCGTCTATGCGATTCCGACCGTCGATCTGTCCTGCAAGCTGGTCTACACCAACACCACGCCGGTCGAGGCCTATCGCGGCGCGGGGCGGCCCGAGGCGGCCTATGTGGTGGAGCGGCTGATCGACAAGGCGGCGCGCGAGACGGGGCTGGACCCGGCCGAATTGCGCCGGCGCAACTTCATCGCGCCGGAGGCCTTTCCTTACCAGACCGTCACGGGCCTCAAATACGACAGCGGCGACTATGCGCGGAGCATGGACGACGCGGCGACGCACATCGGTTGGGCCAAGCGGGACGCGCGCAAGAAGGAGGCCCTGGCGCGTGGCAAGCTGCTCGGCACCGGCATGGCCTATT
>JAQCGR010000095.1 GCA_027619995.1 Pseudomonadota bacterium
ATCGGAAGCCGCGCAAGCCGGTGAACCCGGCCGAAACGAGGTCAGACGAGGGGCCATGCCGAGCATCGTGATCCCGACCCTGAACGCCGGCGAAAGCCTCGCGCGGCTGTTGCCCTGCCTGGCCGGCCATGCGGGCGAGATCATCGTATCTGACGGCGGCTCGACGGACGACACCTGCGCCATCGCCCTGTCCCATGGCGCGGTCCTGGTCGAAGGGTCGGCGGGGCGCGGTCCGCAGCTCGCCCGGGGCGCGGCGGCGGCGGGCGGCGGTTGGTTGCTTTTCCTCCATGCCGATCTGGTACCGGGCGAAGGCTGGGACGACGCCATGCGCGCCCATATCGCCGAACCGGGCGGGCCCGATAGAGCCGCCGCCTTCCGCTTCGCCCTCGACGATCCGGCGCCCCAGGCGCGCCGGGTCGAACGATTGGCCAATTGGCGCGCCCGGCGGCTGGCCTTGCCCTATGGCGATCAGGGCCTGTTGATATCGCGCATTCTTTACGACCGTATCGGCGGCTATCGCCCGCTGCCGCTGATGGAAGATGTCGATATCGCCCGCCGCCTCGGCCGCCGCCGCCTCGTCCTGCTTGATGCGGCTCTGGTCAGTTCGGCCCGGCGCTATCGGCGCGACGGCTGGTGGGCCAGGCCCGCGCGAAACCTGCTTTGCCTGTCGCTCTATCTGGCCGGCGTGCCGGCGACGGCCTTGCGCCGGCTCTACGGGTGAGCGGTATGACGGGACCGCGCCGCAACCTGATCATCTTCGCCAAGGCGCCGCGCTACGGCGCGGTCAAAAGCCGCCTCGCGGCCGGAATCGGCGAGGCCGCGGCCCTGCGCTTCTATCGCGCGACGACCGACGGTCTGATCCGGCGGGTCGCGCGCGATCCCCGATGGCGAAGCACAATTTGGGTCACGCCGGATGGCTATGCCGGGCAGAGCCGTTTCTGGCCGCGCGATATCCCGCGCCGGGCCCAGGGCGGGAGCGATCTGGGGGCGCGGATGTTGCGTGCGCTCGCGGCGTCTGGGCCTGGGCCGGCGCTGCTGATCGGCAGCGACATTCCGGGCATCCGGGCGGATCATCTGGCCGAGGCTTTCGCCCTGCTTGGGCGCAACGAGGTGGTCTTCGGGCCGGCCGAGGATGGCGGATTCTGGCTGGTCGGGCTGCGCCGCCCAGATCGCCATCCGGGTCTATTCCAGGGAGTGCGCTGGTCGACGGGACACGCGCTGGCTGATTGTCTGGCGAATATCGCTCCCGGCACGAAGGTCGGCCGGGCGGCAATGCTGGCGGATGTCGATGACGCGGCGGGCTATGCCCGGATGCGCGAGGGCTAGGCCGTGCCGCCCAGATGTTCCTGGAGACGGGGCATCAACTCGACCAGATTGCACGGCCGCAAGCGCGAATCGAGCTGCCATTTGAGGATGCCGTCCCAGCCGTCCTTGCAGGCGCCGGGAGAGCCGGGCAGGGCGAAAAGATAGGTGCCGCCGGCCACGCCGCCGGTTGCCCGCGACTGCATGGTCGAGGTGGCGATCTTGTCGTAGCTCAACATCCGAAACAGTTCGCCGAAACCGTCGATCCGCTTCTCGTAGATCGCCTCGAAGGCTTCGGGCGTTATATCCCGTCCGGTCAGGCCGGTGCCGCCCGTGGCGATCACCGTGTCGATCTGGGGGTCGTCGATCCAGCCGCGCAGGCGGTCGGTGATTGCGCTGATTTCGTCGCGGACAATCGCGCGGTCGGCCAGGACATGACCGGCTTCGGCGATGCGTTCGACGAGGATATCGCCCGATCGGTCATCGGCGAGGCTGCGGCTGTCGGAAACGGTCAGGACCGCGATGCGGACCGGCAGAAAAACTCGCGACTCGTCAATTCTCGACACTTTTGCCCTTGGAGTCTGTCTTGGCGACGATGCCGGGCTTGCCGTCGAGGGCGATATAGGCCGGCCATTCTCCGGCGGCGATGGCGTCAAGCGATGGCGTTGCCTGTCCCAACCGGTCGCGGTAGATCCAGAAATAGGTCAGCACCCGCTCGATATAATTCCTCGTTTCGCGCGAGGGCAGGCTCTCGATAAAGACCAGGGGATCGCCGTCATAGCGGGTGTTGCGGTCCCATTTCGCCAGATTGCCCGGGCCCCCGTTATAGGCCGTCATCATGCGGAACAGGTCGCCGTCGACCCCGCTATAGCCGATCAAATGGAGCAGATAGGCCTGGCCCAGACGCATATTCTTCGCCGGATCGTAGAGGCTGCTGGAGCGGATCGTGCCGATCCCTTCGAGATTGGCGACGAAGCGCGCCGTCGCCGGCATCAGCTGCATCAACCCGCGCGCACCGGCATGGCTCTCGGCCCGGGGTTCGAACTGCGATTCCTGGCGCATGACGGCATAGACCAGCGCCCGGTCGACCTGGAAGCCGTTCTCGGGCTGCCAGGCCGGTATCGGGAAATGCGCGGAATCGAAACGGCTGCCGCCATCCGCTTCCAGCGCGCTGGCGACCCGCAGGGAAAGGCCCGGCAGGTTTGCGCCCACCGCGACCACGGCGATCGCGCGAGTCATCGCCGGCGTATCGGGATGAATCCGGCGCAGTTCCTGTTCCGCCCAGTCGCGCTCGCCGGTCTGCAGCAGGGCCAGGGCCCGCGCACCACGCGGATCGGCCTTCAGCCCGGCGAGATCGCCGTTCGAAGAAGACGGAAGCTGCCAGTCGAAATCGAGCGGCAGGCCGAGCGCGCGGCGCGCCAGCAGGCCGTAGAAGGTGTAGCGTTCCTCGGCCGCGCGGCGCAGCCAGGCCGAAACCTGGGACGGATTGCGATTGACCAGATGAACGCGGGCGGCCCAATAGGCGCCGGCGGCGCGATTCCACCGGCCGGCATATTTCGCCTTGGCGAGTGTCTCGAAATGGCGGCTGGCGCCTTCGAGATCGCCGAGACGCCAGGCGGCGAGTCCGCCCGCCCAATTGGCCTGGGTCGCCCATTCGCCGTTCCCGGCGGCGGCATCGGCCGCCTCCAGCGCTTCCTTGTCTTTGTTGTTCAGGTAAAAGTTTTCGGCAACGCTGGCCCGGATCCGCGCAATTTCAACCGAATCGAAGAGGCGCTTTGCCTCGTCGGTCTGAAGAATCTCCATCGCCCCGCTCGGCCAGCCCTTGCTGAGCCGGTTGCGGACGGTCTTCTCGATGGTCTGCTTGCGCTTGGTCGCGGCCGGGCCGAGCGACTTGGACGACCGGTAATAGCCGTCGTCGTCGTTGGAAACGCTCCAGCCGGAATAGATGCTGCCCTTGGGGGCGGACGGATTGGCCGCGCCCTTGGGTTGGCGCTTCTTCGCCAGGGCATAGACCCGGTCGGCTTCCGGCAGATCGGCATTTTCGGCCAGCCAGTCGCGCAGTTCGGCATATGTCGAGCGGTAGGCCGAGGGGTGCAGATAGCGCTGAGCCAGGACATAGCCAAGCAGACGCTTGTCCTTGAGTTTCTTGATCTCGCGGTCGGCGGCCTGCCAGCGCCCGGCCTCCTGCAGCCCGAAGATGGCGCGATAGGTCGCGGTGTCCTCGAAGCCGAGGACACCGGGAAGGCCGATCTGGCCGTCTATGTCGAAAATCGGGGCGAGAGCGGCTGTCTCGACGCCGTCATCGGCGGCTCGGGCGACGCTCATCGGTGCGGTCGAGATGGCGGCACATAACAAAACGGCGCCGAGGAGACGCCGTGCCGCTGATTCGCCGCCCGAGGCGGTTATGGTTCCGAGACTCCAAGTCACGAAGACTGGATACGCACAAATTGGCAATTGATCAAGGAAGCGGATTTGGCTTGGCCCGCCTTTTCTGTGGACAAAATCGACAAGCTATTGTTCTGGCGTCGATTCGCCCAAACCGTCCAATTTCTCTCGAATCGCCAAAAGGTCCTGCCAGGCCGCCCGCTTCTCGGCCGGCGAGCGCAACAGATAGGCCGGGTGGTAGATTGCCGTGGCTGGAATCGGCCGCGCCATGAAGGCATTTTCGTAGGTGAACCACCGGCCGCGCAGGCGCTTGATGCCTTCGCTCTTGCCCAGAAGGCTCTTGGCGGAAGAGCCGCCGACCATGACCAGCAGCTCGGGATCGACCAGGCTGATCATCCGTTCGACGAAGGGCAGGCAGGCGGCGACCTCGCCCGGCGTCGGCTGGCGATTTCCCGGCGGGCGCCAGAACAGCATATTGGTGATGAAGAAGGTTTCGCGGTTCAGGTCGATCCAGCCCAGCATACGGTCGAGGAGCTGGCCGCTGACCCCGACGAAGGGCAGGCCGCGGCGGTCCTCGTCGGCCCCCGGGGCTTCGCCCACGAACATGATTCGCGCCGCGGGATTGCCGTCGCCGAAGACCAGGTTGGTGGCTGTCTGTTTCAGGGCGCAGCCGTCGAAGGCGTCGAGCGCGGCGCGCAACTCGTCGAGCGTCTTGGCCTGGGCGGCGGCGTGCTGGGCCGTCTCGTTAACGGCTGCGGGCGAGGAGAGGATAGGGGCCGCGCGCGGCCTGACGGCAGGCGGTGGAGGGGCGGCGGCGGCAACCGGCGCGACGGCTTGGAAACGATCGACCGGCGTGGCGAGAATCGCCTCGTCGGCGCCAGCTTCCATCTGCCAGCGCAGCAGTTGTGCGAGATCCCATGTCGACGGCATGACCCAACCTACCACTCGCATATTGCGGGAGGTAGCCGCATGATAATGGATATGGTATCGCCCGGCCGTGCAGGGACGGCCGTCCGGAAGCATGCCCGCCGCCGGGCGGCGGTCCGGAAGGCGCGAGGGCAGGAAACGCAGCAGGGGACGTGGCATGGAACGCGAATCGATGGCCTATGACGTGGTGATCGTGGGGGCCGGTCCCGCCGGCTTGTCCGCCGCGATCCGCCTCAAGCAACTGGCTGCCGAACGCGAGCGCGAAATCGCCGTTTGCGTGCTGGAGAAAGGCTCCGAGGTCGGCGCCCATATCCTGTCCGGCGCGGTGGTCGAGCCCCGGGCGCTGAACGAGCTGTTTCCCGATTGGAAGGAAATGGGCGCGCCGCTGAACACCCCGGCGAAAGAGGACCGGTTCCTGTTCCTGACCGCGTCCAAGGCGATCCGCCTGCCGACCCCGCCCCAGATGCACAACGAGGGCAACTATATCGTCAGCCTGGGCAATCTCTGCCGCTGGTTGGCCGAGCAGGCCGAGGCCCTGGGGGTCGAGATCTATCCCGGCTTTGCCGCCGCCGAGACCCTCTATGACGAAAGCGGCAAGGTTTACGGCGTCGCCACCGGCGATATGGGCATCGGCAAGGATGGCGAGCCGACCGCGAACCATCAGCCGGGGATCGAACTGCACGCCACCTACACGCTCTTCGCCGAGGGCTGCCGGGGTTCCCTGACCAAGGGGCTGTTCGAACGCTTCGGCCTGCGCGCCGACGCCGATCCGCAAAGCTTCGGCATCGGCATCAAGGAGCTTTGGGAGATCGACCCGGCCAAGCACAAACCCGGCCTGATCACCCATACGGTCGGCTGGCCGATGGACCGGGGCACCTATGGCGGCTCGTTCCTCTATCATCTGGAGGACAATCTGGTCTCCGTCGGCTTCGTCATCGGCCTCGACTACAAGAATCCCTATCTGAGCCCCTTCGAGGAATTCCAGCGCTTCAAGACCCATCCGGCGATCCGCCCGACCTTCGAGGGCGGCCGGCGCGTGGCCTACGGGGCGCGGGCGATCAACGAGGGCGGCTTCCAGTCGATCCCCAAGCTGATCTTCCCGGGCGGCGCGCTGATCGGCTGCACCGCCGGTTTCCTTAACGTGCCCAAGATCAAGGGCAGCCATAACGCGATGAAGACGGGCATGTTGGCGGCCGAGGCCGCGGCCGACGCCTTGGGTCTCGAGTCGCCGCCCGCCGAGCTTTCGGCCTATCCCGAGGCGGTGAAGAAGTCCTGGGTCTGGAAGGAACTACACGGCGTCCGCAACATCCGTCCTTCCTTCCGCAAGGGGCTGTGGGGCGGCCTGATCTATTCCGCGCTCGACACCTTTCTGTTCCGGGGCAAGGCGCCCTGGACCTTCAAGCAGCATGCCGACCATTCCGCGCTGGAGCCCAAGGACAAGCACAAGCCGATCCAATATCCGAAGCCGGACGGCGAGGTCACATTCGACCGCAATTCCAGCGTCTATCTTTCGAGCACCAACCATGAGGAGCATCAGCCCGCGCATCTGACCCTCAAGGACGATTCTGTGCCGGTGAAGGTGAATCTGGAAATCTACGGCGGGCCGGAGGCGCGCTACTGCCCGGCCGGGGTCTACGAATTCGTGGACGGGGAGGACGGCAAGCCGCGCCTGCAGATCAATTTCCAGAACTGCGTCCACTGCAAGACCTGCGACATCAAGGACCCGACCCAGAACATCAACTGGGTCGTGCCCGAGGGCGGCGGCGGGCCGAATTATCCGAACATGTAGGACAGCAGGCGTAGCCTTGGGTCCGCAACAGGCGAACGGAACGGCCCGAAGGACCGAATATAGGCTGCGAGAAATCACGAATGCGGGAGAGACACTTGCGCCCACACCGAGGTTCCGGGCTAGAGTGCGCCGCATGAAACGGATTTCGAATCGAACCACCACGGCGCTGGCTGCTGCCGCGCTGTCCTGCGCCGTGATCGTCGTGCCGGCTTTGGCGGCGTCCGACGCCCATGGCGATGACCGGCCGGCGGCTTCGCGCTACGGCAGCTATCTGGCGGGGCGCCATGCCGAGGCGATCAACGATCTCGGCAGCGCGGCCGGGTTCATGGCCCGGGTTTCGCTCGAGGAGCCGGACAACAAACTGCTGCACGAACGGACCTTCCTTCTGACGGCCAGCGCGGGCCTGTTGGACCGCGCGATCGTTCTGGCTGGTCCGCTCGCAGGCGAAGGCGATGTCGACGTTGCCGCGTCCCTCGTTCTGCTGGCCGATAGTCTCGCGGAGGGCGACCAGGACGCCGCCCTTGCACGATTGGATGCCTTGCCCGAAGGCGGTCTGAACCGGCTGCTTGGGCCCGTGCTGCGTGCCTGGATTCTGTTCGGCCGGGACGGCGATATCGATGCGGCCCAGGCGCAGATCGACTCGATTCGCGCCGAAGCGGGCACCGGGACCATCACGAATATGCATGCCGGTCTGCTCTATGACCTCGCGGGTCAGGAAGCGGAGGCGCGAAAGGCATTCGAGGCGGCGATGGTGGCGGAGCAGGTGCCGCCGTTCCGTCTGGTTCAGGCCTATGTCTCGCTGCTCAGGCGGCTGGGCGAGACCGAGGCGGCGAACGCCACGTTGCAGGACTATTATCAGCGCAATCCGAATTCGGAACTGGTGCGCTCGGAAATGGACGAGCTTCGGTCCGATGAGTCGAACGAGCCCATCGCCCGCTCGGCCCCGGACGGCGCGGCCGAAGTGTTCTTCGGTGCGGCCGGCGGGTTCTATCGCCAGGGCGAGCCCCAGGTCGCGCTGATTTTCGGCTATCTGGCGCTCAAGCTGCGACCCGATTTGGAGATCGCACGATTCCTGGTCGGCGATATCCTGGATTCCCTGGGCCGCCAGGACGAGGCGATCGGGGTCTTCCGGGCGATCGACGAGTCATCGCCGCTTTATTGGGAGGCGCGCATGCGCGTCGCCGAATCCCTGGCGGGGCTGGGTCGCGCCGACGAAGCGGTCGGCGAATTGACCAATCTGGCGGAATTGCGCAAGCACGACCCGGAACCGCTTAACCGGCTGGGCGACCTCATGCGTGTCGAGGAGCGCTGGGACGAGGCCGTTGCGGCCTATCGAGGGGCGCTGGAGCGGATCGCGCCCGAGAATCCCAGCCTATGGGCGCTGCACTACGCCCTGGGGATCGCGCTCGAGCGCTCGAAGCATTGGGAAGAGGCCGAGGCATCCCTGCTCAAGGCGCTCGCCAGCCAGCCCGAGCACCCCTACCTGCTGAACTATCTCGGATATTCCTGGGCCGATCAGGGCATCAATCTTGCCAAGGCGCGCGGCATGATCGAACGCGCAGTCGAATTGCGGCCGACGGACGGCTATATCGTCGACAGTCTCGGCTGGGTCCTCTACCGCGCCGGCGAATATACCGCTGCCGTGCGCCATCTCGAACGCGCAGTCGAACTGCGGCCGACGGACCCGGTCATCAACGACCATCTGGGCGACGCCTATTGGCATGTCGGGCGCCATCAGGAGGCCCGGTTCCAATGGCAACGCGCCTTGTCCTTCGGCTCCGATGCGGAGGCCGATGCGACGATCCGCAGCAAGATCGAACACGGATGGGGCGCGCGCAGCGAGGCCCAGCCCGGCGACTGACGGCGTATGACGCGAATGGCCCTGCGAACGCCGGCCCCGGCCAAGCTTAATCTCTATCTTCACATCACGGGCCGGCGTGATGACGGCTACCACCTTTTGGACAGCCTGATCGCCTTCGCCGATGTCCATGACACATTGGAAGCGACGCCGGCCGAGGGCCTTAGCCTCGAATTGGCGGGGCCCTTCGGGGAAAGCCTGCGCGGCGAGGACGACAACCTTGTCCTGCGGGCCGCAAGGGCACTGGCGGCGGCGGCGGGCCGGCCGGCCGATGCGGCGATCCGGTTGATCAAGCGCCTGCCGGTCGCGGCCGGGATAGGCGGCGGATCGGCCGATGCGGCGGCCGTGCTGCGCCTGCTCTCGCGGCTCTGGGACCTCTCGCTCTCGGCGGAGAAGATGCAGTGCCTGGCGCTGGCCCTCGGCGCCGACGTGCCGGTCTGTCTGGCCGGCCGCGCGGCCTATGCCGGCGGTATCGGCGAGCGGCTGGACCCCGCCCCGCGGCTGCCGCGCGCGCATCTCATTCTCGCGAATCCGTTGATCCCCCTGTCGACGCCGCAGGTGTTCAAGGCACGCAGGGGTGAATTCGGCCAGCACGACCGCTTTGCCGAGGCGCCTGCTGGTGCCGCCGCCCTGGCCGAACTGCTCGGCTCCCGCGCCAATGATCTGACCGTGCCCGCGATCGCCTGTCTGCCCGTGATCGCGACGGGCCTGGAAGCGATCGCGCGGACGGAGGGTTGCCTGTTGGCCCGGATGTCGGGCAGCGGGGCAACCTGCTTCGGTCTTTACGGGGACGAAGCCGCTTCGCACCAGGCGGCCTCGACCCTGCGCGAGGAACTCGCGGGATGGTGGATCGTCGCGACCCGGCTGCGCGACGACACGACGGCGGTGGAAGCCGAGGCCGACTAAGTCGAGACGACGTGCGGCCCGATTATCGGCCGGCGACCGCGCGCAGATTTTCCAGCAAGGATTGCGAGGGCTCGCCGGTCACGTCCAGGCCCATGGTTGTCTGGTATTCGCGTATGGCGAAACGCGTTCTATCGCCCATGAGCCCGTCCGCCGGGCCGGCGTCGAAATTCAAACGGTTCAAGAGGGTCTGGATCTCGGCGAGTTGCGATTGATTGGTCGAGCCGCCGGGCGCCGGACGCGTCGGTGGGGGCGGGGCCATCTCGCCCTGCGCCGCTGCGCCGGGGTTGGCGGCGGGAATGCCCGGTGCGGCCGGGGATTGCGCCGCGATCTCGGTTGCGGCCACCAGACGTTCGACCTCGACGATCTCTTCGGCGGAAAGCTGGGCCTTGATTTCGGCATATCGCTCTTGGGCGTCGGATTCGCCGCGCCGGGCGGCGATGGCGTACCAGCGCGCGGCCTCGACGAGGTCCGGCGTGCCGCCCAGACCATCCTCCATCATGATGCCAAGATTGTACTGCGCCCGAGGCAGTCCCTGGATTGCCGATTTCTCGAACCACTTGATGGCTTCGGGATAGTTCTGGGGAATGCCTTTGCCTTCGGCATAGGCGACGCCGACATTGTACTGGGCAGCGGCATGGCCCTGTTCGGCGGCGCTGAGATACCACAGCAGCGCCTCCAGCGGGTCCTGCTGGACGCCGAGGCCCCGCTCATGCAGGACGCCCAGATTGTATTGCGCATTTGCGATGCCCTGCACCGCGGCTTCACGGAACCAATGAGCGGCGGAGCGATAGTCCTGCTCGAGTCCGTTTCCCTGGGCATAGAGCACGGCGAGATCGTGCTGGGCATTTTCCTTTAATCCGCTCTCGACCCCCTGCGTCGCCGTCGCATCCTTGGGCGCATCGCCCTTCTGGCCGCCAGCCAAGGTCGTCGTGGTCTGCGGCGCGGCGGTCGGTTCCGGTTCCGCCATATCGGGCTGCGGCGTGCCGCGCTCGAACAGGGCACCCGGATTTTCGGTCAGCCGTTCGATTTCTCCGATCAGGCTGCCCGTTTCGTCGCCCCGCAGATAGAACCATGCTGCTATGGCGAGCGCGCCGGCTAGAATAACGGCCAGAATCACGGCCCGCAGGATACGCATCGCCGAACCGGTGCGCTCGAAGCGCTCGGGGCGTTCCTCGATCGGCTGGAACCAATCAACCCTTCGGCCATCGTCACGTCCGGCGCCCGGTGCCGTGCCCGGTGCGGCGGTTGATGCTGTATCCGGCCTAGGCTTCTGCACGGTGGGCCGCGGGCTCGCGACCAAGGGCTCGGTGGTGGATGCTCTGCGATCCCGGGCGAGCGGCGGCGCGTCATCGGCAAGGTCGATCAGTTCGAGCACGCCGTCGTCGCTGTCGAGATCACGCCCCGCTGCCGTGCGCAGGGGAGCGATGGGGTCCGGAAAATCTTCGGCTGAACTTCCGGTCTTGTTTTCGGGTCGCTTCAGGTCTTCGGATCGCCTCGGGAGCGGGTTTTCAGGCTCCTCCGGTGCGTCGTCCATCT
>JAQCGR010000096.1 GCA_027619995.1 Pseudomonadota bacterium
ACCAAGGTGAGCCAAATCCTCCGTTACAAAACAGGCTCAATTGTCCCAATTATTTTGACGACGGACACCCTGTGGTAATAGCCCGAATCGCCCCGGGCGTAATGGGCGTGCTTGCGCGAATCCACTCGGGTCAGGGCGACGCCGATATTGGCCGCGCCGATTTCCGCCAGATGGCGCAAGGACATGGCGACCGTGTCGCGCCGCGTTTCCGCCCAGCGCACGGCCAGCACGGTCCGATCCACCTTGGAGGCAAGCACACGGGCATCGGCGACGGCCATCAAGGGCGGCGAGTCGAGCACGACAAGATCGAAATTTTCGCGCGCGGCGTCGAGGAACTCGCTCATATAGCGCGACCCGAGAAGGTCCGCCGGATTCGGTACTTCACCGCCGGCCGTGACCGCAATCAGCCTGCTTCTATCGTCCCTGGCATGGGCTTGGGCGAACTTCACCCTGCCAGTGATCATCTCCACCAGCCCGACACGATTGTCCAAGCCGAGGGCCTCATGGAGGGCCGGACGGCGCAGGTCGCAATCGACGATCAGAACCCGCTGGCCGCTCAACGCGGCGGTCCGCGCAACGGATGCCGCCAGGGTCGTCTGCCCTCCTTGGCGACGCTGGAGGTGAACAGAACGATCTTGGGTCGACCACCCTTCTGCGTCAGCAACAGCGCCGTCAGGATGGTGCGAATTGATTCCGAGAACATACTCGACGGCCCGTCCGCGACCTCGTCCACGACCCGCGCCCGCTCCTTCAAGCCGCGACAGACCTGCGGAACGATGCCGAGCGCCGAACGGCCTGTCATTTGTTCGATCTGGTCGACGCTGCGGAAACCATGGTCCAGATGTTCGATCGCAAAGACGATCGCGAGGGCCAGGATCAACCCCGCCGACAAGGCACCGATCAGGATGATGTCCCGGCGCGGCCAGACCGGCCCCAGGGGAACCTCCGCGCGAGAGAATATCTGCGAATCGGATTGCTGCAGGTCGCGCTGCTCGCTGGTTTCCTTGAAGCGGGCCACGAAGGTCTCATAAAGGGTCCGGTTGGCGGCCGCTTCGCGTTCCATGGCGCGCAGTTCGACCAGCGCCCCATCCATGCCATTGAGTTTGCCCTGAAGCTGATCGAGATTGTCGGAAATGCTGTTCTCGCGCGCCCGCGAAACCTGCACCTCGTTCTGCAAGCCCTGGATGATGCGGTCGACCTCGGTCGAGATCTTGGTTCGGATCTCGCTGATTTCGCCCGCGATATTGATCACCTTGGGATGCTCGGGACCGTAGTGCGTGCCGAGTTCCGAAGCGCGCTGCTCGACCTCCGCCTGCTGCTTGCGAAGCTGTTGGATCAAAGGCGAGCCCAGCACTTCGCTGATACTGGCCAGGCCGTCGGGCCGGCCTTTCATGCCGGCAACCTGGCGAAGCCGGGCCTCGGCCTCGGCCCGGCGGGCGCGGGCTTCCACCAGCTGGGTGTTGATTTCACTGATCTGTTGGGCCGTGATGGTCGTCGTCTCGGCCTGTACCAGGCCAGCATTCTGTCGGAAGGCGGCGACTTTCGCCTCGGTCTCCTCGACCTTGCCGCGCAACTCCTCGATCCGTCCCTCGAGCCATATCGAAGCGCCATCGGTCGCGCGGTACTTCGCTTCGAGCTGCTGGTCGATATAGGCGTCGGCCAGACCGTTGGCCACCCGGGCCGCAAGGCTGGCCGAGGGCGAACGGTAGGCCAACCGAATCACCCGCGAGCGACCGACCGGCTCGGCCGACATATTCTCGCGCACGCGTGCGATGACGATGCTGCGAACCACCTCCGGCGAAAGCTCGGGCGAACGGTCGCCGCCGAACGCTCCGGACCATAGCCGCGCGAAAAACCCGGGGCCTTCGCCGTGCAGCGGACTCAGGCCCCTCTCGTTTATCAAGTCGAGATCGTCAACGACTCGCGCGGCCAGGGCGGGCGACATCAGAAGTTCGCGTTCGCTGTAGACTCCGGCCGTGTCGGTGGCCGCCCCTGACAGAACCGACTCGATGTCCACGACATTGGTTTCGCGAGTTTCGAGCTGGATCAGCACCTCTCCCTCGTAGATCGGCGTCATTCGCTCGACCACGACGAGAGCCATAATCATGATAGCGGCGACAATGCCCAGGATCAGAACGGCACGGCGGCGGAGAATTTCAATCAGATCGGACAGGCCGGCCATCTGGACGCCATCCGAAACATCGGCCCCGCGCGGATCGTCGAAGCGATCCTGCGGGGGATAGTCGTCCGCTTCCTGATACCGGATGAAATACATGCGCTTTCGCCCGTCAAGCGATATATCGCGCGCGCTTTTGCCAGAACTGTCGAAACGCGGCCGTTGCGCGTCTTCGGATAGTTGTCCTGCGTGTCTCCCCCCGGCCTCACGGCCAATTCCCCCTGCATCACCTTCAGGTTACCCTCAATAAACGGACAACCGCTACCCCGAACATTTAAGATAGCAAGGGTCATGCCAAACTTCGATTCTTGTCTAAAGACTTTTGCGCACCTAGCTTTCGGCGAGGCGTCCCCGAGGAGAAAAGCGATGACGGAAAGCCTTCTGGAAAAAACCTGCGTGCCTTGCCAGGGCGGCATCCCGCCACTCGACCCGGCCGAGGCCGAACGTCTTGCGGCGCAGGTCCCCGGCTGGTCCCTGCTCGACGGCGGACGACGGCTGGAACGCGCCTACCGCTTCGACGATTTCGCCGAGGCGCTGGCCTTCGTCAATGCCTTGGGCGCCTTGTCCGAGGTCGAATTCCATCACCCGGACATCTGCTTCGGCTGGGGATCCTGCACGGTGAGTTGGCAAACCAAGAAGATTGCCGGCCTGCATGAGAACGATTTCATCATGGCCGCCAAGACGGACGCGTTGATCGGCTAGGCGCGACCGCGCCGCAAATACGATGTGTTGGATGCAGAATGCACAATCGCGCGCCGGATTCGCGCGTTGCGAATCTGGCGACCCCATTGCAAATGGCCGGTGAGGGAGACTTAGAAAACCCGCAGCGCGCCGTAGATCGAGAGGCCGACGAATCCCCAGCTACCGGCCCAAGCGAGGGCGACGAGAGCCACATCTCCGGCTTTTCGAGCCATATCGCCCAAGCGCACTGCCAGGGACGCGTTGCGTGCCGGGTTCAGGCCTAGGATGGTGATATCGGACATGACGGATGCTCGCCGCATGGGTTCGTCTTGCCCCTTTCTAAAGCAAAGGTCTTGCCAGACTCCGAAGAGACAGGGTTAACGAACGAGGAGCGGAAGCGGGCGAGGATGCAGGAAGATCAAAGCGCGCTCATCGAATGGCTGGAACAGCCCGAAACCCACGGGGTCGCCGGCCCGGTCACGCGAATCGATACCCATGCCGCGGTGGTCTTCCTGGCTGGCGACAGGGCCTACAAGCTCAAGCGGCCGATCCGTCTCTCCTATCTCGACTATTCCAGCATCGAACAGCGTCATGCGGGCTGCCTGACCGAATTGCGGGTCAACCGCCGCGCGGCACCCTCGCTCTATCTCGATGTCGTGCCGGTCACCGCCGAGGATGGGGGCTTCGCTCTGGGCGGCGAGGGCGAACCGATCGATTGGTTGGTCGTCATGCGCCGCTTCCCCCAGGAAAACCTGTTCAGTAACCTCGCCGATACGGGTGCGCTCTACCGGTCCCTGACGATTCGCCTGGCGGACAGGATCGCGGACTACCATGACTCGGCCCCCATCCGCCCGGAATATGGCGGGCGCGATGGGCTCTCCTTCGTGATCGAAAGCAACGATGTCTCCATGCGGGAGAATTCCGGCGGCCTGTTGCCCCGCAAAGAGGCCGCCGCGCTGAGCGATGCCAGCCGCGCTGCGCTGGGCGACCTTGGCCCCTTGCTGGAGGCCCGACGGGCCGCCGGCCGGGTCCGGCGCTGCCACGGCGATCTGCATCTCGCAAATCTGTGCCTGCTCAACGGACGCCCGACCCTGTTCGATGCGATCGAGTTCAGCGAGCGCATCGGCAGTATCGATCTGCTCTACGATCTGGCCTTCCTGGTCATGGATATGGAGCATCGCGGACTGCGCCCCTTGGCCAATCTCGTGCTGGGTCGCTATCTCGCGATGACGGAAGATCACTACGGACTGCCCGCCCTGCCCCTCTTCCTCTCGGTCAGGGCCGCTGTCCGTTGCCATGTCTCGGCGCTTGCGGCGGCCCGTCAGTCCGGGCCGGAAAAGCGCGAGCGAAAGGCGGCCGAGGCCCTGGCCTATCTGGCTCTGGCGCGACATTGCCTCGAAACGCGGCCCGCCACGCTGATTGCGGTAGGGGGACTCTCGGGCACGGGAAAGACTACCCTCGCCCGCTCCCTCGCCCCCCGATACGGCGCCGTACCGGGCGCACTCCACCTGCGCAGTGACGAAATCCGCAAGCGCCTGCTCGGCGCCAAACCGGAAACCCGACTTCCCGCCGACGCCTATCGGCCGGACGTGACCCAGCGGGTCTATCGCCATATAGAGGGTCAGGCCGCCATCGCCCTCGCCGCCGGGCGCACGGTGGTGGCCGACGCCGTCTACGCCGCGCCGGCGGAGCGCCTTGCCCTGGAGGCGGTGGCGAAACGCGCGAAAGTCCCCTTTGCCGGGCTATGGCTGGAAGCGCCGCAGCGGATCGCCGCCGAGCGGATAGAAGTCCGCAAATCCGACGCCTCGGACGCCACGCCGGCGGTGCTCGAGGCACAAATCATGTTGGACACGGGCGCGATCGGCTGGTCGAGAATCGAAGCGGGCGGCGAACCGGATCAAAGTGCCGATGCCGCCGCCGACGTTCTGGCGGCGGCCGGGTTCAAGCCGGACGATTGGTCGGATGGGTCTCGATAAAATGCAGCAGGGTGAGCTTGAGCTCGGCCTCGCGGCGCTTGTCGCCGCGCTCGCGCGCGATGTTGAGGTCATCCAGAATCATCCGTCGGATCATAGGCGTGCCCTCGGCGCTATGGACGAGATAGCTGCCCAGTTCCGCGGCGACGATATAGGGCAGATGTTCGTGTTCGGCGATCGCCCGAATCTCGGCCTCGGTCAGATCGCATAGCGCGACGCAATCCTGATAGGTGAGCATGGTGTCCCGCCGGTTCGTTCCAGAATGTCATAGTCCAGTAATGCGAACACCGCGCGCGGACCATGATCTGGATCAATCACCGGAGCCGTCCGCCAGACGGGCCGAAACATCAACGCGAGGGAGATCGTCATGAAGCATCTGGACTACGACTATATCGAGATCGCCATCGAGGACTGTCACGCGCTCGGCGCCCGCCTCAAGGCGGCCGGGAAAACCTGGCATTCCCATGTTCTGTCCCCCGGCTGCCGGTTCAATCCCTATGCCGGCGCCTATGCAATCATCGTGGAGGATTCGACCGCCGGCGCGACCTATATCGCCCGGTCGGCGGGTTTTCCGGAAGTCGACAAGCAGTTCGTCAAGATGCTGCACGGCGACGATATTCTCGACGCCGATAAGGTCCACAGCGGCGGCGCGGGGTCTGCGATCCAATCCGCGTTGCTCGACGAGGTCGTCGCGCTGGACGCGCAAAAGACCCCCTGGCACCACCATATGAATTTCCCGGACTGCGTGTTCAATCCGGAAAAGGGCCGTTGGGCGATCAGTGTCGAGAGCGGATCGGATGGCTTCTCGCATGAGAGCTACGACGAAGAACCCATCGACGTCCTGCGCGAAATGGAAGTCCGCTATTTCCGCAATCTCGAAGGCGGCTGAGCGCGGCGCTATTTCGCCTTGGCCGCCGCGCTTGCGAACACCGCGCCGGGCACGGCCACGCCGACAGCGCCCTCGGCCAGACGCGCCGTCGCCACGTGTATAGCGACGATAAAGATACTGCCGTCGCGATGGCCCAGGATGGGCGAACCCGAATCGCCATGGGTCGCGTCGCAGTCGTGATAGAGCAGACCGTCGCGGCCAAAGCCTCGCAGAGTGCAGGCGTCGTGCAGGGTGAGAATATGGGGCTTGTCCTGGCTGTATCCGGCCTGGGCGAGCTTGGCATCCTTGGCCAGCCAGGGACCCGGCTCGGCCGCCGAGAACGCCGCGACAGGTATCGTCCCGACCCGGTCGCCGAGCGGTTCCTCCAAGGTCACCAACGCCCAATCGCGTAAGGGATCGGCCGGGCCGCTCGCCTTGGCCGGGCGATAGCCGTCCGGGACCGCAAGGGCGCTAGCCTTGGCATGGGTGACGAATTCACCGCGTTGATAGCCCGCAACGAAATGCATCGAACTTGGCGGCATCCAATCGCCGGTACGCTGGTTCCAGAGGCAATGGGCGGCAGTCAGAACAGTGCGCGGGGCGATCAATGTGCCGGTGCAATAACCGCCGATCGACTTGTTGACGCGGCCGATGGCGCTCCACGGATAGGTCGTCGATTCGACCAGCACC
Organism: Pseudomonadota bacterium; assembly: GCA_027619995.1. Taxonomy (GTDB): domain Bacteria; phylum Pseudomonadota; class Alphaproteobacteria; order CADEGL01; family CADEGL01; genus JABIRQ01. The sequence goes on from JAQCGR010000096.1 coordinate 6,389, forward strand.
CGGTCGTCCGTGCCCTTGATGCCGGGCAGCCAGCGCCGCTTGATATCGGCGGCCTCATCGCCCAGCGCCGCCGTGGCCGTGACGGCGACGATGACGGCCAGCAGGAGGGCGAGGCCGATCCGGCGTCCGCCGCCAGCCCCGTCGACGCCTCGATCAGCCACCCACGGAAACCGGCGTGACCGCCTCGCCGCGGTCGATCGTCAGGGACCGACGAATCTCGTCCGTGCGGAAGCCGAGCGCCATCGGGCGCACCGCGCCGGGCAGGCAGACCACGTCGTAAAGTTCGCTGACGACACCGTCGAGGCGGAACCAATGAAGGGTGTCGCCGGTTCGCAGATCGACGACGAGCAGACCGCAGCGCGGCTCCACCCCTTTCTCCTTCAGGGCGTCGCCGAGGGGCAGGCCGCCGAACGTGTCGTCGCGCGGCTTGGAAAGTCCGATCACCGCGAAATTCTCGATGAAACACAGTCCCCTGGCATAGCCAGGACAGAACGCAACCTCCACGAAACGGCCGGTGTCGGGTTCGACATGGCCGAAGCGGCCAGTGCCCGAGTCGAGCAACCAGAGCCGCCCATCATGAAGGCGCGGCGAGTGCGGCATCGAAAACCCTTCGGCGACAACTTCGCCGCTGGCGATATCCAGCACGACGCCGCCGGAGGTCCGATGGTCGCGCCAACCATCGGCCACATCGGTGCGCGAGATCGCGGTGGCATAGCGCGGCACACCATCCTCGGCCGCGAGACCGTTCAGGTGGCAGCGATCCTCGCCCGCCAAGCGCGACACGAAGGGCGGCTGCCAGACCGGGCGGAAGCTGTGACTCTCGCTGACCGTCGCCAGACAGCTGAACAGCGTGTTCACGAAGATCGGCCGGCCGTCCTTCCCGATCGCGATGTCATGGGCGTCGATATCGCCCGTCGTGTAGCCGACCTGGGGCACATAGAGACGGTCGTAGCCGCGATAGAGCTGGCCCGGATCGAGGGCATTCTCGAGACGCCAGAACTGGAACAGGGAACTCATCCACAGGGTCTGGCCGTCGCCGGTCAGGCCCATGCACCGCGGGAAGGAGCGCTCGAAGATCGAAAGCCGCCCCCCTTCCTTGATGCCGAGCATGAACAGCTTGCCCGCCTGATAAGTGGTGAAGGCCAGGCTGGCATTGCACTCGGCCAGCCAACCGGCGAATTGGCGGGAGGCGGAAACCTTGAGCTGATCGGCCAGGGTGGGCTTCCGGCTACCCGGCGCGGGGGCCTCCGCACCCTGCCCACCAGCTGCCGCAGTCGCCTCTGTCTCCACCGTTTCGTCGCGCTCGGCCATTCGCTGCCACTCCTAAGAACCGCTCGTCCGACACACCCCCGCCCCAGCGCGGCCATGGCCGCATCCTAGCGGTTTCGCGATCCATGGCGAACGAAGGCGATTTTCCGAGCGCCGTCACAATGCCATCATTCACATGGGATATAGTATTTCCCGTCGATGCCGCGATGCTTCACCCTCCTCCAGCCGAACGGCGCCGCACCCGGGCATGCGCCTGCCCGGCGACCACCCCGACCAGAAAGGCCCCCCATGACCGCATCCGCCGCCCTGTCGTCCTTCCGGGACGAAGAGCCGAAGATCTCCGACTTCCGAACCGAAGCCCTTGCCGGCCTACGCGGCCAGCCGCGCGTCCTGCCCTGCAAGTTCTTCTACGACGAAACCGGCTCGCGCCTCTTCGAACAGATCACGACCTTGCCCGAGTACTATTTGACGCGGACGGAGGAGGCGATCCTCGCGGATCGCGCGGGCGAAATCTCGGCGCTGGCCGGGCCCGGCTGTCAGGTCGTCGAATACGGCAGCGGCGCCATCCGCAAGGCGCGTATCCTGATCGAGGCTCTGGATCGGCCCGCCGGCTATGTCGCGGTCGATATTTCCCGCGACCATTTGATACAGGCGGCCGAGGCCCTGGCCGGAGACTACCCGGACCTCGAGGTTCACGCGGTCTGCACGGATTACACGACGGATTTCGCCGTGCCCGATCCGCGCGATCGCATCGCAACCCGCCGTCTGGGTTTCTTCCCCGGTTCCACCATCGGTAATTTCGAGCCAGGCGCCGCCACGGACTTCCTGGCCGCCGCGGCGCGGACCTTGGGACGGACCGGTGCCATGGTGATCGGCACCGACCTTCAGAAGGACAAGGAAATTCTGGAAGCGGCCTATGACGACGCCGCGGGGGTGACCGCCGCCTTCAACCTTCATCTGCTCGAACGGCTTAACCAGGAGCTTGGCGGCAGCTTCGATATGAGCCTGTACCAGCATGTCGCCGTCTACAACGAGGCCGCGGCGCGCATCGAGATGCATATCGAAAGCCTAGCCGAACAGATCGTCGAAGTTGCCGGCGAAAGTTTCGCCTTCGCCGAGGGCGAGCGGATCCACACCGAGAACTCCCACAAATACACGGTCGAGGGTTTCCGAGACCTCGCCGCGGGTGCGGGGTTCGAAACGAAACAGACCTGGACCGACGAGGACGGCCTCTTCGCCGTGCACTATCTGGCCGTCGCGGACTAGCCTGCGACCCCTATAACGAAACGGGCGTGCGGCATTCGACATGTCCGGTAAGCTGCCCCGCCGCAGGAGGAACAGCGATGATGGACAGGAATCGGGCGACGCGCGCCATATTGGCCCCGGGACTGGCGGTCAGCCTGGCCCTTTCCGCGCTTCTCCTGTCGCCGCAGGCGGCACGGGCCGCAGCACCCTGCGACGCTCCCGAAACGCAGGTACAAATGAACGAATGCGCGGGTGCCGACTACAAGGCCGCCGACAAGGCCCTGAATGAAGCCTATCGAGAGATACTTGCCGATCTCCGCAAGACCGACGAGGAACAGCCGGATTGGGGCCTGGCGGATGCCTTCCGCGATTCCCAACGCGCCTGGCTGCCGTTCCGGGACAGCCAATGCAGCTGGGAAGCGCTGTTAGTCAAAGGCGGGTCTATAGAGCCTTTGATCCGCCTGTCCTGCCTGGCTGAAATGACGAATCAGCGCACCAAGCAGATGCGCGAAACCTGGAACAGTTTCCGCTAGCCGAAAGCCGACGCGGCAATGGGCCGCTCAGGCGGCGACGCCGATACGCTCGGCGCGCGGCGTCTTGCCGTACATATGGCGGTAGCATTTCGAGAAATGCGATGCGGAGATGAAACCCGAGGCCAGGGCGACATCGAGCACCGGCATATCGGTCTGGTAGAGCAGATGGCGCGCCCGCTCCAAACGCAATTCAAGATAATACTGCGCCGGCGAGCGGCCGAGATGCTTGCGGAACAACCGCTCCAGATGACGGCGCGACAGGCCGACATAGGCCGCCAGTTCCTCGGGCGACAGCGGTTCCTCCAAATTGGCCTCCATCATCCCGATGGTGGCGATCAGCTTTGGGTGATGGCCGCCCAGCCGGACGTTGAGCGGCATGCGCTGGTTCGAATGGCTGCGCCGGATCTGGTCGAGCAGGCATTGCTCGGACACCTTGGTCGCCAGTTCCTCGCCATGCTGATGGGAAATCAGGTGCAGCATCATGTCGAGGCCCGCCGTCCCGCCGGAGCAGGTGAACCGATTGCGGTCGATCTCGAACAGATGGGCTGCGACCTCGATATCCGGGAAAGCCTCCGCGAAACCCGGCAGGTTCTCCCAATGGATGGTGCAGCGATAGCCGCCCAACAGCCCCGCTCGCGCCAGTATATGGGAGCCCGTGCAGATCGCGCCGATATCGACGCCCTTGCGCTCGGTCCGTCGCAACCAGGCGAATACTTCGCGGTCTTCGTAATGCTCCGCCCGAATGCCGCTGCAGACCAGGATGCTGGAAAATGGCGGGCGGTCGCCATCGGCGAATTGCGTCATCGCGGCATCGGCGGTGACCGCGATGCCGCTGCTGGCCTGGACCGGTTCGCCATTCTTGCTGAGAATGCGCCAAGCATTGAGTTCCTGCCCGGCCATGCGGTTGGCGATGCGGAGCGGTTCGACCGAGGCACTGAATGCGATCAGGGAGAAATCGGGAACGAGAAAAAACGCGATGCGCTCGGGAATTTTGTGACCGGGCTCGCCAAACATAAGTCAAAGCTTTGTCAGCCGATGTCGTAGCGAAGAAAGTATGCAGGGAATATATGTGCGTTGAAAGCCTATCGACACGTGTATTGCCTGGAAAGGTATCTCGGCAGAGCGGTCGGCGCCGCGTTACGATGATGCGGATGATCGTGTTTCCAAGGGACGAAGATTCCTCCCGCCGGCTTGCTGGGCAAGCCGGGCGGGAGGGCGAACCAGGGGCGGTATGAAGCGTGATTCCATTTTCAGCCTTGCGCGTAA
>JAQCGR010000097.1 GCA_027619995.1 Pseudomonadota bacterium
CATTCACACCCACAGAATGCCAAAACTACTTCGCCGCAGCCGGATATGACCAAGAGTGATCGGAAAATGCTCTAGCAGAACCGGCGAAGGTCGTTCGGGCCGATTTCGCGCCGAACCCGCCACGCTGGTGCGCGGAGCCCGCCATCCGCTGGCTCGCCGTCGAAGGCCGGCGCTTTTCCCACACGCGCGATCTCCTGCTTGCCTTCTGCGAGCGACTGGTCGACCAGGGTCTGCCACTCCGGCGGGTTACCGTCGCCATTCGAACGCTCCATCCGCAGGTCTTCTCCTACGGTTACGAATGGCGGAGCGGCCTGGCCGGCGTCTCGGAGGTCGGTCGGGACCACGGCATCGCGGATTCGCCGCAATACCTCAACAGCCCGTTTCGTCCGGTGTTCGAACAGGGGATGGTGATTCGCCGCTCGCTCGAGCCGCCCGCCAACCTGGCGGAATTCCCGATTCTGGCCGATCTCGCGGCCGAAGGGCTGACGGATTATGTCGCCCACCCGATCGAATTCAGCGCGGAGCGGCGCAATGCGGTGACCTGGGCGACCGACCGCCCCGGCGGGTTTACCGCCGACGAGGTCGACCTGCTCGCGGATATCGTGCCGATCCTCTCGACGATTCTGGAGGCCCAGTCCACCCGGCGCACCGCGGCCGCGCTGCTCGACACCTATCTGGGACGCGACCCCGGCGGTCGGGTGCTCGACGGCACGATCGTGCGCGGCACGGGTGAAACCCTGCACGCGATTATCCTGGCCTGCGACTTGCGCGGCTTCACCCCCTATTCCGACACATCCGACCCGGGCGAGGTGATCGCCACCCTGAACGATTTCTTCGACGCCACGGGCGGGCCGGTCACGGCGCGCGGCGGAGAGATCCTGAAATTCATCGGCGACGGATTTCTGGCCATTTTCCGGATCGACGACAACTGCGCGACCCAATGGGCGGGCGTCGCCCTGGAGGCGGTGGCCGAGGCGAAGTCCAATGTCGACGCCCTCAACCTCCGCCGCAAGGCGGCGGGATTGTCCGAATTGCGCTTCGGCACGGCCCTCCATGCGGGAGAGGTCGCCTACGGCAATATCGGCACCGCCGACCGGCTCGATTTCACGGTCATCGGCCCGGTGGTCAATCTCGCCTTCCGGCTCGAGGCGCTGACCAAGAAACTGGGTCGTGCGCCCCTGCTCTCGGCGGATTTCGCCGGGCTGTGCGACGCGGCGGTCGAACCGCTCGGCGCCCATGCCCTGCGCGGCTTGAGCATGCCGGTCGAGGTCTTCGCCCCCGCCAGGCCCTGAGGGCCGCGCCGGGCCCAGGCACATCAGGTCAGGGCGTCGATTTCCTCTTCGCTCAAGGTGCCGGGGACGATGGTCAGCGGCACATGGAGCTGTTCGGAATATTTTCCGGTCAGGGCCGAGATCAGCGGGCCGGGTCCGCCCGGTGTGCGCGCCGCGCCGAGCACGAGGATCGAGATGGACGGCTCCTCGTCCATCAAACTCAGCAGTTCGTCGCGCCGGCTGCCTTCGCGGATGAACAGGACCGGCATTTCGCCGGTCCAGTCCATGACCATGGTGGAGAGGCTCTGCAGACGCTCCTCCGCTGCCGTGCGCTGCTCTTCCTCCATGACCTTCTTGACCGCCATCCAATGAGCGAAATCGGACGGCTCCATGACATAGAGCAGGGCGACGCGGCCGCCCGTCCGCTGGGCCCGGCGGCAGGCGAAACGAAGCGCGACATGGAGCTCTTCGCTCTCGTCGACGACGACCAGAAACATGCGCCTTTCGGCCATCTGTGGCGTTTTCCCGGTGCTATCCTCAGTCATCGGCTGGTCCATAACCCATTATAAATCAACGCCTTTTGAAAACCTGTCCACCGATCCATCCTGCCACCAGGGCGGATAGAATCGCAAGCGCTCCATAGGCCGCCGCATGGCGATGGGCGAAAAGATAGACCTCCGCCCCGATGCCCGTTCGGTCGATATTGAGGGGCGATGTCTGGGCGCTGAGCACTTCGCCGTCGCGGATCAGGAAGACCTGCACGGAATAGACCCCGACCGGCACGTTGGACGGAAACACCAGCCGCGTGCGGAACAGTTTCCCCGTCATGAAGGTGACCGAGCCGAGATCGTCCGAATAGAGCCGCTGCTTTTTCTGGAGGCGGATAAAGGCATCGACGAAGCGCGCCTTCTCGACCTCGGTCACATCCGCCTCGATCGCGTTGAACCGGATGTTCCGCAGACCGATCTGGTTGCGTTCCAGCACCGGTCGCGGGGCAAGATTGCCGAGCGGACGATTGGCCGCGATGGCATAGAAGGTCGGCACCGATTCGAAGGTCAGTTCGTCCGAATTGGCCCAGACTCCGACGAACCGGTCCTTGCGCCGGACGACAACATTCCGCTCCGGCCCCCGCACCACGACCGCGATATCGCCCACTTCGTCGACCGCGCCGAACAGCAGGACATCCGTGCCGGTGAAGCCGGCCGTGATGGCGACGAAATGATCCGACAGATCGGCGACCAGGCCCTGCGCCCAGGCATCCGCCCGGTCCAACAGCAAGGCGCCGAGCAGGGCCGCGAGCGCGAGGGCCGGAATGGCGAGGCGCCGCTTCGTCATTTCGCCGCGCCCATGACCTGCAGGGAATAGAGATCGTCGGGCGTGATCACCAGATCGAGCAGCAGCTTGACCGCGACCGCCAGAACGAGCAGCGCGAGCAGGCCGCGCATCTGCTCGGCCGGCAAGCGGGCGCCGACGCGCGCGCCGTATTGCGCCCCGATGACTCCGCCGGCCAGCAGAAAGAAAGCGAGGACGACATCGACGGTCTGATGCTGGACCGATTGCAGGAAGGTGACGTTGGCCGTGACGAAGATGACCTGGAACAGCGAGGTGCCGATGACGACCGAACTGGGCATGCCGATCAGATAGATCATGGCCGGCACCAGAATGAAGCCGCCGCCGACGCCCAGAAGACCAGCCAGCACGCCGACCAGGGCCCCGACCCCGATGGGCAGGAAGGCGCTGATATAGAGGCGTGACTTATGGAAGCGGATCTTCAGGGGCAGGCTGCGGATCCAGCGCGGCTGGCGGATTCGCTTGGCCGGCCCGGCATTGCGGCGCCGGCGCAGGATGGTGCGGATGCTTTCCTGCGCCATCAGAATGCCGACGATGCCCAGGAAGATGACATAGAGGAGCGAAATGGCGAGGTCGATCTGACCGCGTTCGGCGAGTATGCCAAACAGCCAGACGCCGGCGCTCGACCCGGCCATGCCGCCGATCAGCAGATAGAGGCCCATCTTGAAATCGACGCCCTTGCGCAGCCAATGGGCAAGGACGCCGGAAACCGATGAGGCCGTGATGTGATTGGCCTCGCTGGCCACCGCGATGGGCGGCGACACGCCCACGAAGATCAGCAGCGGCGTCATGAGAAAGCCGCCGCCGACGCCGAACATGCCGGACAGAAACCCCACCGCCCCGCCCAGCCCGAGCAGGAGCAGAACGTCCACGCTCATCTCGGCGATCGGAAGATAGATCTGCATAATTTGCGCCCGGGCCGTCTTGCGTGGCCTCGGGCCGTTCCAGCGCCCGCAACGGTTGGGCGGGACGCGAAAAGACCCGTGAATCGTTGCGGTTAGCTTACTCCCGCCCTCCGAAGGGTCAAAGGTGTTTCACATCCGGCCGGGCCGATTCCGGCCGCCGGCGGCCCGTCAGCCCCGCAACAGACCGACGATGTCGTAGACCTCGGCCAGGATCGGCGCGGCGAGGGCGCTGGCGCGCGCCGCGCCGTCGCGCAGGACGGCGTCGATATGGCCAGGATCGGCGGTGAGCCGGCGCATCTCCGCGCCAATGGGGCCGAGGGTTTCGACCGCCAGCTCGGCGAGCGCCGGTTTGAAGACCGAAAACGGCTGCCCGGCGAACCGCGCCAGCACCGTCTCGGCCGATTCGTCGGCCAGGGCGGCATAGATGCCGACCAGGTTCGCCGCCTCGCGCCGCGCCGCCAATTCCTCCAGCGATTCCGGCAGGGGTTCTGGATCGGTCTTGGCCTTGCGGATCTTCTGGGCGATCTGATCGGCGTCGTCGGTCAGGTTGATGCGCGACATATCCGAGGGTTCGGACTTGCTCATCTTCCTCGCGCCGTCGCGCAGGCTCATGACCCGGGTCGCCGCGCCCATGATCAACGGCTCGATGATGGGGAACAGCTCGACCCCGTAGTCATGATTGAACTTCTGGGCGATATCGCGCGCCAGTTCGAGATGCTGTTTCTGATCCTCGCCGACGGGCACATGGGTCGCCTTGTAGACCAGGATGTCCGCCGCCATCAGGTTGGGATAGACGTAGAGGCCGGCGCTGGCATTCTCGCGATGCTTGCCAGCCTTCTCCTTGAACTGGGTCATGCGGTTCAGCCAGCCGAGGCGGGCGACGCAGTTGAAGACCCAGGCCAGCTCGGCATGCTGGGGCACGCGGCTCTGGTTGAAGACGATATGGCGCGCCGGATCGATGCCGGCGGCCAGCAGCCCGGCCGTGACCTCGCGGGTATTGGCGCGCAGCTGCGCCGGATCCTGCCAGACCGTGATCGCGTGCAGATCGACCATACAATAGATGCATTCGAACTCATCCTGCAGGCGGACCCAATTGCGGATCGCCCCGAGATAATTGCCGAGATGCAGGTTTCCGGTCGGCTGGACGCCGGAGAAGATGCGCTTCATGGCTCGCGGTCCCGCTCTGTCCTGATGTGAAGTCGACCCCGTGTCGGGCGCGGCGGTTATCGCCGTTGGCGCCGTCCCCGGTCAAGTGACCGAGGCGGGGCGACGATCCCGAGACCGGGCGAAAGCACTGGTCTAACCCTCCCGCCCGGCGCGGCGAACCAGGCGGCGCAGCTCGTCCGGCCGGGCGACCCCGGTGACCACGGCGAGGCCCGCGAACACGGCGAGGCCCGCGAAGACCAGCCCGACAAGCGCGGCGATCCGCGACGCCATGCCCCCGGTCAGGGCGGGCTCCAGCAACCGGGCGAGGCCGAACACCGCGCCGGCCATCGCCAGGGCGGCGAAGAGCATCCGGGGCACCCGCGTGCGCAGCCGGGCATCGAGCGAAAAATGGCCGCGCCGGTGAAGGATGAAAGCGAGCAGCAGGGCATTCAGCCAGGAAGCCGCGGCCGTCGCCATGGCCACGCCGACATGGCCGAAAGGCAGGAAGAGAGCTGCCGCCAGGGCGACATTGAGGATCATGGAGGCGGCGGCGATCTTGACCGGGACGACCATGTCCTCGCGCGCGAAGAAGCCGGGCGAGAGCACCTTGACCAGAACATAGGCGGGCAGGCCCGCGGCATAGGCGACCAGCGCCGCGGCCGTCGCCGCGGTGTCGGCGGCGTCGAAGGCGCCATGCTGGAACAGGACGGCGACGATCGGCCCCGGCACGGCGAGCAGCGCGGCGGTCGCCGGCAGGGTCAGCAGCAAGGCGAATTCGATGGCGCGGTTCTGGCTGTCCATCGCCGCCCCGGGCGCGCCGCCGCGAAGCCGGCGCGCGAGCAGCGGCAGCAGGGCGACGCCCATCGCCACGCCGACCACGCCGAGGGGCAGCTGGACCAGCCGGTCGGCATAGTAGAGGAAGCTGACCGCGCCCTCCTGGAAGGAGGCGACGATTGTGCTGACCAGCAGGTTGATCTGGTGCACCCCGGCGCCGAACAGCCCCGGCACCATGAGAATGAGCAGCCGACGCACCCCGGGGGTGAGGCGGGGCCGGCGGAGGCGCAGGGGCGCGCCGGCGCGGTTGCAGGCGATCAGCATGAACAGGAACTGTCCGGCACCGGCTGCCGCCACGCCCCAGGCCAGGGCATGGCCCGGCGTCTCGAGCACATGGCCGAGGGCGAAGAGCGACGCGATCAGAACGATGTTGAGGAGGATGGGCGCCGCCGCCGCCGCCGCGAAACGGAGCAGGGCGTTGAGCACCGCGCCGAGCAGCGCAACCATGGTCATGAAAAGAAGATAGGGAAAGGTGATCCGGGTCAGCTCGACCGTCAGGGCGTAGCGCTCGGGATCGTCAGCGAAACCGGGCGCCAGCGCCGTGATCAGCCAGGGCATCGCGAGTTCGGCCACCAGCAGAAGCACGAACATCGCCGCGAGCATGACGGTCAGCGCCTGTTCGGCGAAGGCCAGGGCGCCGGCCCGGCCCGTGCCTTCGAGCCGCCGCGCGAAGAGCGGCACGAAGGCATTGGCGAAGGCGCCCTCGCCCACCAGGCGGCGGAACATGTTGGGGAAGCGGAAGGCGACGAAGAAGGCATCCGCGACGGGACCCGCAGCGGCAAAATGCGCGATCGCGACATCGCGCACGAAGCCGAGAATGCGGCTGATCAGCGTGTAGCCGCCAACCGTCGCCGTGAACCGAAGCAGCGCCATCGCGCAATCACCCCTGGAAGTTGTCCGCCTCTAACGGAAGATCGTGGCGCGGACAAGGCGCTCGTTCGGCCGCACCGGCCCGGCACCGTGCCCGGCCCGTTATTCCGCCGCCGCGCGATCCTCGTCGGGGTCGCGCAGAGTGGCCAGCAGGACGGCACGGATCGCCTCGATCCGCGACGGCTTTGTCACGTTGAGGCCGTAGGCGTCGCGGACATAGAAGACATCGACCACCTGCTCGCCGAAGGTCGAAATCTTCGCCGTCGAAATCTGCAGGCCCAGTTCGGTCAGCGCCTTGGTCAGGTCGTGCAGCAGGCCGGGCCGGTCGCGCCCGTTGACCTCGATCACCGTATGGGTGGCGCTGGCGCGGTCGTCGATCAGCACCCGCGTCGGCACGGCGAAGAGCCGCGCGCGCGACGGCTGTGCCCGCCGCCAGGCGAGCTCCGCGGGAATATCGATATCGCCGGCGAGGCAGCCCAGAATCGCGGCGCGCAGGCGCTCGATGCCGCGCGCGTCGGTCAGGGCGACGCTTGGCCCCTCGGCCAGGGCCGGCACCTCCTGCACCAGGAAACTGTCAAGCGCCAGGCCGTCCGCCGTGGTCACGATGCGCGCCCCCGTGATATCCGCGCCGCCGACGGCGATCGCCCCGGCCAGGGTCGAGAACAGGCCCGAGCGGTCGGGCATGCAGACCGTAACTTCGGTGATCGAATTGGCGCGGTCGATATCGATATCGATGCCCGCGCCCTCGGCGCCGTCGCGCTGGGCGCGGACCAGCCGGGCATGGCGCACCAGGCCGTCGGGCGTGGTCGCCAGCCAATAGGCGGCCGGCATCCGGGCGGCGTGGTCGGCGATTTCCTCGCCGCTCCAACCGTCCAGCGCGGCCCGCAATCCGGCCTGGGCGGCCTCCACCCTTTCGGCGGCAGGCACGGAATTGAGGCCACCGGAGATCAGTTCCTCGGCCCGGCGGTAGAGTTCGCGCAGAAGCTGGGCCTTCCAGCCGTTCCAAACGCCGGGCCCGACCGCGCGGATATCGCAGACGGTCATCACGAGCAGCAGGCGCAGCCTTTCGGGCGATTGCACCAGGGCGGCGAAATCCTCGATCGTCTTGGGATCGCCCAGATCGCGCCGGAAGGCGAATTCGCTCATCGTTTCCTGATGGCGGACCAGCCAGACCGCGTTGTCGGTCTCGCCGGGATCGAGGCCGAGACGCGGGGCCAGGCGCTGGGCGATGCGCGCGCCCTTCTCCTGATGGTCGCCGCCGCGCCCCTTGGCCGTGTCGTGGAGCAGCAGGGCGAGATAGAGCACGCGGCGCGACAGCACATTGTGAATGATATCGCTGGCGACCGGATGATCCTCGCGCAGCAAGCCCCGCTCGATCCCGCTCAGGATTCCGATGGCCCGGATCGTGTGCTCGTCGACCGTGTACACGTGATACATGTCGTATTGCATCTGGGCCACGATCCGGCCGAAATCGGGGATGAAACGGCCCAGCACCCCGGCCTCGTTGAGGCGGCGCAGGGTGACCTCCGGCCCCTTGGGCGAGGTCAGGATGTCCATGAACAGGTGGTTCGCCACCGGGTCCTGACGCAGGGCCTCGTCGACCAGATCCAGCTTGCGCGTTACCTGGCGCAGGGCGCGGGGATGGATGTCCAGATTGCGGTTGAGCGAACTGTGGAAGAGGCGCAGCAGCCCGGCCGGATCGCGGTCGAAGGCATCCTCGGCCATCGGCACCAGCCGGCCGCCTTCGAGATAGAAGCCGTCGACAGGCTGGCGGTCCTCGTCCTTGCCGCCGATATCGGCCGGCCGCCGGCGATGCTCGGCCTCGATCGCAGCGCAGAAGATGCGGGTCAGATCGCCGACCGCCTTGGCGACCAGGAAATAGCGCTTCATGAACCGCTCGACCCCGAGATTGGTGTCGTCGTCGCCATAGCCCATGCGCCGCGCGATCTCGGGCTGCACGTCGAAGGTCAGGGTCTCCTCGGCCCGATCGGCGAGGTAGTGGAGATGGCAGCGCAGGGTCCAGAGGAAATTGGCCGCGCGGTCGAATTTCTGGCCCTCCTTCGCGGTCAGGGTGCCGCGCTTGACCAGATCGGCGATGGAGCGCGTGCGGTACACATAGCGCGCGATCCAGAGCAGGGTGTGCAGATCGCGCAGCCCACCCTTGCCCTCCTTGATATTGGGCTCCAGCACATAGCGCGAATCGCCGACCCGCCGGTGGCGCCGGTCGCGTTCGTCGAGCTTGGCGGTGACGAAATTCAGCGCCGTGCCGGCGATGACCTCCTCGGCGAAACGGCGGCGCATTTCGGTCAGCAATTCGGCATCGCCCGCGACATAGCGGCATTCCAGCAGGGCGGTGCGGATGGTCAGGTCCTTGTTCGACAGGCGCACGCAATCGTCCGCCGAGCGCACGGCATGGCCGACCTTGAGGCCCAGATCCCAGAGCGCATAGAGCAGGAATTCGACCGTCTGTTCGGTCTGGGGCAGCGGCTTATAGGGGATCAGGAAGAGCAGATCGAGATCGGAAAAGGGCGCCAGCTCGCCCCGGCCGTAGCCGCCCATCGCGGCCAGGGTCAGGCGCTCGACCGCCGTCGGGTTGCCCACCGGATAGGCGTAGCGCCGGGCATAGCCGAACAGGGCGCGGACGATCCGGTCCATCAGATAGGCGCCGGCCGCCGCCGTCTCCGCCCCGCCCGCGCCGTCGTCGAAGCGGGCGCGAATTTCCGCCCGGCCCTCCTCCAGCGTGCGCGCCAGCAGCGCCAGCAGGGCGCGGCGGCGCTCATCGGCGCGGTCATGCGTCGCCGCGACTTCCTCCACCGCCCGATGCAGGGCATGGCGATCGACGATCTGGCGCTTGCGCGGAACCTTGGCCATGGCATCCCATTTTCGCCCGGACGGACCCGCCTGTTCGGGCGCCGCCGGAGCCGATCTTCACCGTCTATATATAATAGGTGTCGGCCCGCTTCGGTATGGCGGGAAAATCGAGCGGCTTCCGCCTTGCCATGAACGCCCCTGCCGAAAGCGGCATTCAGGCGTCGTCATCGCCCTCCGCCCGGAGGGCGCGCAGGCGATAGAGGGCGTCGAGGGCTTCCTTGGGCGACATTTCGTCCGGATTGATTTCTTCCAGGGCCTGCTCGACGGCCGACGGTCCCTTGGTCCCGGACGCAGCCACGGCTGAGGCCGGGCGCGCGGCGCGGAACAGGGGCAGGTCGTCGGCGATTCGCGCGGCGGCGCCGGCCTGTTCGCCCTGCTCCAGAATCGCCAGCACCTCGCCCGCCCGGCCGACGACCGCAGCGGGCAGCCCAGCCAAGCGCGCGACATGGATGCCGTAGGAACGGTCGGCCGCACCGGCGGCGACCTCGTGCAGGAAGATCACGTCGTCCTGCCATTCCTTGACCCGCATGGTGTGGCAGGCGACGCCGGGCAGCTTGGCGGCCAGGGCGGTCAGCTCGTGATAATGGGTCGCGAAGAGAGTGCGGCAGCGGTTGACCGCATTCAGATGCTCGATCGTCGCCCAGGCGATGGAGAGGCCGTCGAAGGTCGCAGTGCCGCGCCCGATCTCGTCCAGGATGACGAGAGACCGGGGACCCGCTTGGTTCAGGATGGCGGCGGTCTCGACCATCTCGACCATGAAGGTCGAGCGGCCGCGCGCGAGATCGTCGGCCGCGCCGACCCGGCTGAACAGCCGGTCGACCACGCCGATCCGCGCCGAATCCGCCGGCACGAAAGCGCCGATCTGGGCGAGGATCGCGATCAGCGCGTTCTGGCGCAGGAAGGTGCTTTTGCCGGCCATGTTCGGCCCCGTGACGAGCCAGAGATGCTGGCTCTCGGCCTCGCGCACCGAAAGGTCGCAATCATTGGCCACGAAACCGGCCTCCGCCGTCGCGGCCAGCGCGGCCTCGACCACCGGATGGCGCCCCCCGCGAATCTCGAAGACGGCCGAATCCTCGACCTCGGGCCGAACACAACGGCGCTGGGCCGCCAGTTCGGCATGGCCGGCGGCGACGTCGAGCATGGCCAGGGCGCGGCCTGCGGTCGCGATGCCCTCGGCCCGACCGTCGATCTCGGCCACCAGATCGTCGAACAGGCGGAGTTCCACGGCGAGGGCGCGCTCGGCGGCGCGCGCGATCTTCTCCTCCAGCTCGCCCAGTTCGACCGTGGTGAAGCGCATCGCATTCGCCATCGTCTGGCGGTGGATGAAGGGCCCGTCCGACCCGGTCTTCAGCTTCTCCGCATGGACCTGGGTCACCTCGATGAAATAGCCGAGCACGTTGTTGTGCCGGATCTTGAGGGCCTGGACCCGGGTCTCCTTGGCATAACGCGTCTG
>JAQCGR010000098.1 GCA_027619995.1 Pseudomonadota bacterium
GGGCTTCTTCGCCAAACTCACCCGGCGCAGGCTCAAACACGGCGTGTTTCATTCCCTCGTCGATCTCCACGCCGCCATCAACCGCTTCGTTCGTGAATACAATGCCGAAAACCCCAAACCCTTCGTCTGGAAAGCCGATCCCGACAATATCATCGCTGCGCGAAACCGAGGGTTCCAAACGTTGGAATCAATCCACTAGGACGGGCCAGGCAAAATCACAGCCTTGCTTTCAAGACAATACTCGAACAAGGAGTCCCTGCAGCAGGACAACCGCTTCAGGCGCGAGTGAGTCGCTTCAAGTCGTCGGCGCTACGTCACCAAATCCGCATATGTTTCCGGCAAGGAAAATCCGTGCCTTAGCGGATCGTTCTCTTCGACAATATAGGTTGAGCGCCCCAGATATGACGCCGAACCCGACACGCGGACGGTGACCGCATCCTTGACCGCGCCGGCCACCGGTCCGATCACCGTGGCTTCGAAGGGAACGGGTGTCGGTCCGTAGAATTTTCGTGCCACGCCGGTCTCGATCCTTCCGCGCGCAAAGTCGCGCGCCATGCGCGCAGTGACACCGCCACCGGTTGGGCTGCGGTCTATCTGGTTTCCCGCGAAGACGCATAGGTGATAGCTCGGCCGGTCGGTCGGTGCGTCGTCGGTCAGCATCGTTCCAAACAGATAGCCGAACTCGGTTGCGTCGGGATGGCTGATCGTCACCTGCGCCCGCGCCGCGTCGTTGATCGCGCGCGCGGTGGCCACCATTTCTTCCACGGGCGCTGCAAACAAATCGAAGCCGAGCGAGGAGACCGGAAGGATGGCGTAGAACGCGCCGCCATAGGCGATGTCCAGGGTGACCTGGCCGCGCCCTGGCACCTCAATCACCTCATCGCGATGGCTGAGGAAAGACGGCACGCTGTCGAAAGCGGTGGCCACGACCTTGCCCTTCTCGACCGCACAGGTGACCCGCACCACCCCGCAGGGCAGTTCGAGTCCGAAGCGCGTCTCGGGTTCCGTCATCGGCACACGCCCGCTCTCGACCGCCCAGCGGCTGAAGGCGATCAGCCCATGTCCCGACATGGTGGAATAGCCACTGTGGTGAATAAACAATGCGCCGATGGCGGCGCCGGGTGCGGACGGCTTCACCGGGATCATGCCGAACATGTCGGCATGGCCGCGTGGCTCCTGCATCATCACGCGGCGCAAAACGTCATGATCTCTCCGCGCGGCCTCGATCTTTTCCAGGATTGTTGCCCCCGGCAGATCCGGATAACCGCCGGTTACTATGCGCACCGGCTCGCCCGCGGTGTGCAGGTCGGTGATTTCAAGTTCCATCGTGGTGTCCTTGTCAGAAGCGGGGCGCGTGGAAATTTTAGACTTTGCCCGTCGTATCTTCAGACCGGGAAACGCTAGATCCCGACGATCGTATCGCCGCCGTTGATCGGGATGACCTGACCGGTGATGAAATCGGCCTCCGCGCTGGCCAGATAGGCGACGGCATAAGCGATCTCGACCGGCGTCGCCTCACGCCCCAGCGGTATCTCCCGCGCGATCACATCGGCCATCAGGGTGGGATCGCTCATGCCGGTGTTCACCCAGCCCGGCGCGACGCAGTTCACATTGATCTTCCAGGGGGCGAATTCCTTGGCCCAGGCCTTGGTCAGGCCCAGGATCGCGGCCTTGGCCGAGCAGTAATGCGGCGCGAAGGCATTGCCCCGCTGACCCCAGTTGGAGCTGATATTGACGATCTTGCCGCCGCCGCGCGCCCTCATGCCGGGCAGGACGGCCTGGGTCGCGAAGAAGCTGCCTTTCACATGAACGGCGACCATCCGGCGAAATGCCGCCGCATCCAACTCCTCCGTCGTGCGGTAGTCGCCGCCGATACCGGCATTGTTGACCAGGATATCGATCCGGCTCATCGCATCCTCGGCGGCGCGGATCTTGGCTTGCGTGTCCGCCACATCAGCGACATCGGACGCGATGACATGGGCGCGCCGCCCTCTCTCGCGCACCAGCTTCGCGGTCTCCGCCGCCGTATCCGGATCGAAGTCCTGAACGACGATATCCGCGCCCTTCTCCGCGAGCAGCAGGGCGTCGGCCCGGCCGATGCCTCGCCCGGCCCCCGTGATCAGGGCCACCTTGCCCGTGAAATCCTGCATGCCCCGCCCCCCGGATAGCGCCGTCTATAGGGCAGTCTACGGCGGCGCCTCTAGTCACCGCCAGCGGTTATCCCGGGCCACGAACGACGCTTGGGAAAGCCGCAGAAAATCGTTATTCAATGCGGAGGTTCATTGTCCGCGTCAGAAAATGAATCTATGTTCAGTTAATTCTTTGACCGGCTGGCCCGGCGCATCTCCTCCCACGCGTGAAGGAACCCGACGATGGAATTCGGCCTCTTCAACATCATGCAAAAAATCGATCGCTCGAAATCCGACCGCGAGGTTTTCGAGGAGGCTTTGCAGCAGACCGAACTGGCTGAGGATCTGGGTTTCGCTTCCGCTTGGTTCGTCGAGCATCACTTTTTCAATTATTCGCTCTGCCCCTCGCCCCTGCTGATGATTGCAGCGGCGGCGCAACGTACCAAGCGAATCCGCCTGGCCAGCGGCATCCTGGTCCTGCCGCTCTACGAGCCGGTGCGGCTGCTGCAGGAAATATGCATGACCGACGCCCTGTCGGAAGGCCGCCTCGACGTCGGCATCGGCTCGGGCTACCAGGATTACGAGTTCGAACGTTTCCGCGTCGAGCTCGAGAAGAACATGGTCATGACGACCGAGATGATGGACATCCTGGAACGGGGCCTGACCCAGGACGAAATCAGCTACGACGGCAAATACTACAAGCTGCCGCAGACCAAGATTGCCCTCTCGCCCTATCAGAAGCCGCTGCCGCGCATCTGGGTCGCCGGCATGATGAACAACGACGATTTCAAACGCCGTGTCGTCAGCCACAATTACATGCCGATCCTGGCCAGCGCGACCCGGCCGGTTTCGGCCCTCGCGCCGGTGCGCGCGGCCTATGACACGGCCTATCGCGAGGCCGGCGTCGATCCGGCGAACACCCCCATGGGCCTGATGCGCTATTTCCACTGCACGCACAGCAAGGAAGACGCCGCCCTGGCGACGAAGGCGGCGCGGGATTCGACGCGCATCTCGCTCTCCTTGCGCCTCAACTATGCCGAGTTCGACGGGGTCCTGGCCAAGCCGATCCCCTACAAGGACGAGGAGCCGATCGAAAAGATGCAGGAGCGGCTGATCGTCGGCGATCCGGAAACCTGCGTGAAGCGGATCCTCGAAGATCTCGACGTGGTGCGCGCGCACCATATCGCCCTCTTCGCCCAGCCCGGCGCGCTCGACCACGGCAAGGTCTGCAAGTCGATGGAACTGTTCACGAAAGAGGCGATCCCCCTGCTCGAAAAGGAGCTGGGCAAGCCGCTCTCCGAAATCGGCCCGCAGATCGGCGACATCACCCCCAAGACTGGCCTCGGGGCCGGGGCGGAGTAACGGCGGAACCGGGGGCGATACTGCCCCCGGCCCGACTTATCCTTCCTTGCGCGGATCCTTGCCGTAGAAATGATCGGTCGGCTGGGGGGTGAGCGCCATCAGGGTGACGCCCTTCTCGGACTGGAAGCGGTGCCAGACTCCGGGCGGCATGACGTAAAAGCTGCCCTTGCCCATTTTGACTGTCTCGGGACCCTTGTCCTGCATCACGACGAGATCGGTTTCGCCGTCGAGGATGTAGAAAAATTCGTCGCCCTTGGTGTGCCGTTCCCAGCAACCGCCGCCCTGGAAACCGCCGACATTGATGGCGGCCCCGTTGAAGCTGCCGAGGCCGGCGAAATGACCCTCGGAATCCTCATGCGGCGAATCCGGGCGTCGACCCATCATCATGGTGAGATTGGATAGTTCCTTGGGAACATCCTTGATATCGATGGCCATGGGTTCCTCCTCCCTTCCTTAGAAAAACTAACGCTCGAACAGCTCGCGCGGACAACCCGTCTCGAACACCTCGTTCCCGGTCTCGGTGACGAGCACGGTTTCGCTGACGCCGATGGAATACATTCCCGCCGTCTTGAAGAACGGAATCAGATGGACCGTCATGCCCGGCTGGACCACCTGGGTCGAACCCGAATCCAGGCTCAAGCCGCCGCGCTCGATCCAGGTCAGGAATTCGATGCCGATGCCGTAGCCGACCCGGTGGTCGAACAGCCCGGCAAAGCCGCGCCGGTCGAAGGCGGCGATGGCGGCGGCGTTGACGTCCTTGGCGATCGCGCCTGGCTTCAAGACTCCCAGCACCGACTCGAGGGCGGCGACGGAGGCTTCGTGGCAGGCCTTCATCGCATCGGTCGCGGGCCCGGCGACGGCGCAGCGGATCAGCGCGGAATCGTAATGCCGCACATTCGCCCCCACCTCGAAAAAGACGGCATCGCCCTTCTCGATCTCGCGACCGATCCAGGAAGCATGGCCCAGAGCCGAACGCGCACCAGAGGCGACATAGGTTGGGTTGCGCGTGAAATGGCTGCCCGCCGCGATCCTTGCGTGGCTGATCGCGGCCGCCACCTCGAACTCGGTGGCGCCGGCATGGACCGCATCGACCCCCGCCCGCATCGCCGCGCCGACGCAGCGCGCCGCCTCGCGCATATAGGCGATCTCGGCATTCGACTTCACGCTGCGCAACAGTTCGATCATTCCCGAACAATCGGAAAATTCGGCATCGGGGGCGCTGTCCAGCAGGGCCTCGTAGACCTGGACCGTGACCCAGGGCGTCTTCTTTTCAAGCCCCACCTTGCCGGTCGACAGGCCCATTTCCGCTAGGCCGCGGGCTATTGCCAGGCCCGGATCCTCGTCGTCCTGATAACCGACCGCCGGCAATGCAAAGGCATTGTCCGTCGCGTTCTCGATTTCAAGCTGGCGCGTCACGAGAAGTTTGCTGCCTCCGGCGGTAACTATCAGGGCCTGGGGAAAGGAGTGAAACCCCGTCGTCTCGTAACCGCAGAGCCAATACTGGTTCTCCTGCACGAAGGTCAGCATGCCGTCTAGGCCGCGCGCGCTCATCGCGTCCGTCAGGCGGTCCATCCGCCCCCCGTATTCCGCCGTCTCGAACGGCAACGCCATCACACCTTCCGCCATAGCCTTCGCCTTCCTATCTTTCTCAGGCCCGCGCCTCGCGCAGGCGATTGAACACATTCGCGCTCATCTTCACCGCCTGCAGGAACAGGTGGATATGCACGTTCTCATTGGGCGCGTGGTTTGCCTCGTCCCAATTGGCATAGGCGCTCCAGATACAGGGCGTGCCCAGGCCCTCGACGAAGGCATATTGCGGAATGCTGCCGCCAAGCGAGGGCCAGACCACCGGCTCCTCGCCCGAAGCTTCCCGTACCGCGCCCACGATGGTATCGGCGTAGCGGTTCTCGAGATTGGTGCGCGACGGCTTCATCGCGTCATGGACCTCGACCTTCACGTCACCGAAGCCCTGCTTGTCGAGATGGCGCCGGACCAAGGCGACCATCCGCTCCGGGTCCTGGTTGACCACCATGCGGATATCCATCTTGACCGAGCAGCGGCCGGGAATGACCGTCATCCCGCCCTCGCCCTGGTAGCCGCCGACCAGCCCGTTGATCGTCAGGGTCGGCTTGAACATGAGGCGTTCGTAATAGTCGGCGGGCGCAAGCCCGGCCAGTTCCGGCACACCCAGATCGGCCGCCATGCCCGGCCCGTCATAGGGCAATTCGGAAAGCAGGACCCGCTCGGCATTGGTCGGCGGGATCACGTCGTCCTCGAAGCCCTCGATCGTCACCCGCCCCTTGGCGTCCCGCATGGAGGCCAGGACATGGACCAGCTTCCAGGCCGGGTTGGGCACGATATTGCCCCGATTGCCGGAATGGACGTCGCGCCCGATGCCCTCGACATAAAGTTCGAGGCCCAACACTCCCCGGCAGCCGAGATAGACCGTCGGCCGATTCGATTCGTGGCGCGGGCCGTCAGCGGCGTAGCAGAGTTCGGCGGCCAGCAGCTCCCGGTGATCCTTCACGAATCCGGGCAGGCTTTCGCTGCCCGTCTCCTCCTCGCCTTCCAGCACGATCTTCAGCGGCGGCGTCTCGACCCCGCAGGCCCGCAACGCCTCCAGCGCCTTGATATGGGCGAAATGTTGGGCCTTGTTGTCGCCCACCCCCCGGCAATAGATGCGCCCGTCCCGCTCGGTCGGCTCGAAGGGCTCGGAGTCCCAAAGCTCGCGCTTGCCCGCCGGCATCACGTCGTAATGGCCGTAGAGCAGCACGCGCGGCGCCCCCTCGACCCCCGGCTTCTGCCCGACCACCATCGGATTGCCCGTCGACTCCATCAATTCGGACGGCATGCCGGCCGCATCGAGATGGTCTTTGAGCGCGCTGGAGACCCGCGCCACCGCCTCCGAATCCGTGGCGACGGACGGAATACGCAGCAGCACCTTCAACTCGTCGAGAAAGCGCGGCGCGTTCTCGTCGATATAGCGATAGACATTGTCCATACGGTCCTTCCCTCGTGATCTTATGGTAGCAGAGAGCGGCCGGTCCGAAAGGCAGGAAACAGCCCCTCAATCCGCCGGCGGCAGCGGTCCCGCGGCGCGCCCGCCGCGGCGGGCGGGAGCCAGGACCAGCAGCACGACGATGGGCAGCAGGATCAGGATCGAGGCCACGGCGGCGATGGTCGGGTCGATCTCGTTCCGCATGTTTTCCCACATCTTCAGCGGCAGGGTTTGGGTCTGGATACCGGCGATGAACAGGGTGATGACCAGTTCATCGAAGGAATGGATGAAGGCGAAGACCGCGCCGCTGATCACGCCCGGCGCGATGAGGGGAAAGGTCACGCGTCGGAACGTGCGCAGGGGTCCCGCTCCCAGGCTCATCGACGCGCGCTCGAGGTTGCGGTCGAAGCCGGAAAGGGTCGCGGAGACGATCACGACGACATAGGCGATCGAGGCAATCGAATGCCCGGCCATGATGCCGATATCCGTGCCGATGATGCCCCATTGGGCGAGCGGCCCGTATATCGCCACACCGATCACGATGGGCGACACGATGATGGGCGAAACCACAAGGCTCATCACGACGGTGCGCTGGCGAAAGCGGCCGCGCACGAGGCCGTAAGCGGCCAGGGTGCCGAGCAGGGTCGAGACCAAGGCCGTCAGCAGGGCGACCTGGAAGCTGAGGAAGGCCGGACCCAGCCAGCCGGGATTGGACAGGAAATTCTCGTACCACTGCCAGGAGAAACCGGGCGGCGGGAATTTCAGGAATTTGGCGGAACTGAAGGAGATCGGCACGACGATGAAGGTCGGCAGGATGAGATAGACGAAGATCAGGACGCAGACGCCCCAAAGGAGGACCCTGCCGAAGGCGGCGGGACGCCGTTCACGGCGGTCGAGCCGCGCCCAGCGCCAATCGTCGAAACGAAGCACAGCCGTCCGTATCGCCACGCCCATCGCACGGAGCGGCGGCAGATCCGCCAGGAAACGGCGTAGCCGGCGCAATGCACCGATTCGTTCGCCGTCGAGTTCCGCCCCCACCGGCGGGCGAGAAGGCCTGCCGAGATCAGTGGCGCCGAAACTGGTCGAACCGGTCAGCTTGCCCACCACGAAGAAGCCCGCGAGCGTTACAACCAGCAGCACGAACGCCGCGGCGCCACCGAAGCCCCAATCGACGAGTTGGCTGATCTGGGCCTCGATGAAGGTCGCCAGCATCACGTCGCGCAAGCCGCCGAGCAGCGCGGGCGTGATGTAAAAACCCAGACTCAGCAGGAACACCAGAAGACAGCCGCTGCGCACCCCCGGCATGGAGAGCGGCAGGAAGACCCGGAGGAAGGCGCGCGTCGGCCCGACCCCCAGACTTTGGGCCGCGGTGACCAGGCGAAAATCGATCCCCCGCATGACGCTGTAGAGCGGCAGCACCATCAGCGGCAGCATGACATGGGCCATGCCGACATGGACGCCGAAAGCGTTGAAGACGAGCGGCAGAGGCCGTTCGATCACGCCGAAATCCATCAGCATGGAATTGATGACGCCCTTGCGGTTCAGCAGGACCAGCCAGGCATAGGTGCGCACCAGGAAGCTGGTGAGATAGGGCACGACGACGAGCAGGAGCAGCGCGTTGCGCAGCCGTCCTTCGAGCCGGGCCAGCAGATAGGCGACGGGATAACCCAGGATCAGGCAGACGATCGTGACCGAGGCGCTGACCCGGAAGGTCTGAATCAGCACCCGGACATAGGCGCCCTCGGTAAAGAAGCGAACGTAATGGCGCAAGCTCAGGTCCGGCGCGTCGAGGCTGACGAAGAGCAGACGGATCAGGGGATAGACATAGAAGATGGCCAGGAACAGCACTGCTGGCAGGACCAGCAGGCCGACCCGGCGGTGCAGGCCCAATGCCATGCCAAGGCGCGCGAACAGGCCCGCTCGCGGCGGATTCGCGGCCTGGTCCAGGGCCATCCTTCAGCCCTCCCCCCGGATTGCGGAACGATGGGGCCGGGCGGAGATCGCCAACCCGGCCCCGGATTTTCCTATTCGAGGATCCACGTGTTCCAACGTTCGATCAGGTATTCCTGATTCGTCTTTCCGTCCGGCCGCTCCTCCTTGTACCAATCGCCGTTCATCACAAACATGCGTTTGGCGTTGTCGGGATGGGTCGGCAGGTTTTTCGCGACATCCTCGGGCATGTGCTCGTAGGCATGGGTATTGCTCGGCCCGTAGGGGATTTTCGTCGAGAACTGGCCCTGACGATCGGCGCGCAACGCGAAGGCGACGTATTTCATCGCGTTCTCGCGATTCTTTGCGCCCTTCGGCACCACCAGATAATCGACCTGCATCTTGGCCTGATTCCATTCGATAGCGATGGGCATGCCCAATTTCTGCAGATTGCCGATCCGGCCGTTGAAGACATGGCCCATATCGGCGATGCCGTCGGCGAAGACCTGCTGACCCTCGGCGCCCTCCTTCCACCATTTCGTGATATGCGGCTTGATCTTGTCGAGACTGGCGAAGACCCGGTCGATATTGAGCGGATAGAGCTGGTCCATCGGCACGCCGTCGGCGATCAGCGCCTCTTCCCACGGACCCGAGCCGTAGACGCCAACGCGCATGGTGCGCGAGCCCGGGAATTTCTCGACATCCCAGAACTCCGCCCAGCTTGCGGGCCGCTTGCCCTCTGGCAGGGCCTCGGTGTTGTAGGCCAGGACATAGGCCGCATAGATATAGCCGGCGCCGTATTCGAGCTTGTCGCGATCGGACAACCCGTCGAGGGTTTTCGCATCGAAAACGGAGTAGTCAATTTTCTCCAGCCAGCCGCTCTTGGCCGCCGTCAGATAGTCGATATACGGCATGCCGCCCACGTCGATCTCGACATTGTCGTTCTCGATCATGAGCTTGAGCATGGCCAGATTGGTCCAATCACGAACCGCGATCACCTTGATGCCGGTCTCTTTCTCGAAGGGCTCGACATAGGATTCGAAATTGGCGTCGGCCCAGTCGCCGCCGCCGATATGGACGCGAACCTCGCCCTTGTCCTGGGCGAAGGCCGATCCGGCGATAAGCGCCGCCCCCACCGCCGCCGCGCCGAGCAGGCGCGCGAGACCTGATACCCTCGTCATGTCTTCACCTCCCTTGCCGTGAGCGTCGGCTGCCGTTTCGAGCCGTCCCGCTCGTTGACCGGACGGCCGGCGGCCGTCCGGAACCCCTTCATTCCGCCCTACTCGGCGGCCCCCTCGACGATGCGCAGGTCGTCCGGAAACCAGCCGACGCGCACGGATTGTCCAGCCGCGAAGGCCGATACACCGCTGCCCGTCTGCTGCTTGGCGACGATCAATATCGGGCCCAGGCGAAGCAGATAGCGCCGGACCTCGCCGATATAGACAACTTCCTCAACACGCGCTTCGCGCCAGTCGCGCCCATCCTCCGGCGCCGCGCCCTCCGTCACCATCACGCGTTCAGGTCGCAGCCCCAGGGTCAGGCCGCCACCTGGCGCGATGCCTTCGCCCTCGGGCAGCCGAAACCGTACGCCGTCGCCGGCATCGCCGACCGGCGTGCCGCCATCGTCGCGCCCGGATGCCACATCAATCAGATTGGTCTCGCCGATGAAATCGGCGACGAAGCGGTTCGCCGGTCGTTCGTAGAGATCCGCCGGCGCACCGAGTTGCACGATCCGACCGTGATTCATCACAGCGATCCGGTCGGACATCGTCAGCGCCTCGGCCTGATCGTGGGTCACGTAGACGACCGTGATGCCGATTTCCTGCTGGATATGCTTGATCTCGAGCTGCATCTCCTCGCGCAGCTTCTTGTCCAGCGCGCTCAACGGCTCGTCCATCAGCAGGACCGGAGGATTGAAGACCAAGGCCCTTGCCAAGGCGACACGCTGCTGCTGCCCACCCGACAGCTGGGACGGGCGGCGCGCGCCGAGCCCGTCGAGGCGAACCCGCGCCAGCGCTTCGGACACGGCACGTTCGATGCGAGCGCGATCCCAGCCCCTGCTCTCCAGCGGGAAGGCCAGATTCTCGTTGACCGTCATATGCGGAAACAGCGCGTAGTTCTGAAAGACCACGCCGAGGTTGCGGCGATAGGGCGGGACGTGATTGACCTTGCGTCCGCCGATCCTGATCTCGCCGCCTGAATAGCCCCTAGATTCGTAGACGCCTTCTTCCCTAATTTTGAGGCAAGGAGGCCATGATGGGCAAA
>JAQCGR010000099.1 GCA_027619995.1 Pseudomonadota bacterium
ACCAGGGCGAAGGCCCCGGTCAGAACAAGGGATGACACGACCGTCGTGGGGACAGGCGTGTTCAGTTCCTTGATTCCGTTCCAGTCATGGCCGGTAGTCATATGACCGGTGACCGGGTCGCGTTCCCCTACTGCCACGGTCCATCCTCGTCGTTCAGAACGCTCTTCGCGGCCCGATCGAAACGCGCCCGGTTGGACGGCCAATAGGTATAGATCAGCACCGCCACCGAAAGCCCCAGCAGATAGAACAGCCCATAGGATTTGGCGAAGCCGACCAACATCCCGTGATCGAAGCTCATTCTCCTGCCTCCATCCTTCCGGCCCCGGACTGGACATGGGCCGCATCCGTGAGCCGCCCGAGAATCTGGAGATAGGCAACCAGCGCATCCATCTCCGTCACCCGTCTCGGATCTCCGTCGAAGCTGCGGATAGTGGTCGCCTCGCCATAACGCTCGGCCACGCCTTCCGCGGCATCCTTGTCGGGGGACGCCTGTCCGATCGCGTCGGCCGTGGCGTTCTCGATCATCGCATCGCTGTAAGGCACACCGACTTTGCGCATCGCCCGCAAATGAAGGCCGAGGTCTTGAGTGTCGAGTTCCGAGCGCATCAACCAGCCGTAATTCGGCATGACCGATTCCGGGACCAAATCGCGCGGCGCAATGAGATGGGCGACATGCCATTCATCGGAATACTTGCCGCCAAGCCGGGCCAGGTCAGGACCCGTTCGCTTCGAGCCCCAGAGCATCGGGTGGTCGTATTTCGATTCGACGGCAAGCGAATAGGGGCCGTAGCGCTCCACATCGTCGCGCAGGGTCCGAATCATCTGCGAATGGCAGGCGTAGCAGCCTTCGCGGATATAGATGTTTCGGCCGGCCAGCTCGAGGGGCGTATAGACGCGCATATCCGGCGCCGCCTCAACCGTCTCGTCGATGGTGAACAGCGGGGCGATTTCAACCAATCCGCCGATACTCGCCACCACCATGACGGCCAGCACGAAGCGGATCGAATGGCGCTCGAGCCTGTAATGCGTGTTGAACATCCGCCTATTCTCCCGGCTGCGGCGTTTCGGCCGCCACCTGGTGCGGGACCGGTATATCGGCCGCCGATTCCGCCGACACCGGCCGCGGCGTTCGGATGGTCATCCAGATATTGTAGAGCCCGATTGCGGCGCCTATCAGGAAGAGCAACCCGCCGATCGCGCGGGCGATGTAATAGGGATGCATCGCCACCACGGAATCGGTGAAGGAATAGGCGAGTGTTCCGCCCTCGTTATAGGTCCGCCACATCAAGCCCTGGATGATGCCGGAATTCCACATGGCGAAGACGTAGATGAGCGTCCCCGTCACGGCGAGCCAGAAATGCGCCTCGACCAGCCGCGCCGAATACATGCTCTCGCGTTTCCACAGCCAGGGTACCGCGGCATAGAACGCGCCGAAGACAATCATGGCGACCCAGCCGAGGACGCCCGCATGGACATGGCCGACGGTCCAGTCGGTGTAATGCGACAGCGAGTTCACCTGCCGGATCGCGAGGAATGAACCCTCGAAGGTCGAGAGGCCTTAGAACACCGCGGCGACCATCATGAAGCGCAAGGTGGCGTCGGTCCGCACCTTGTGCCAGGCCCCGTTGAGGGTCAGCAGTGCATTGGCCGCCGCGATCCAGGACGGCACCAGCAGCATGAGAGAAAATGTCATGCCAAGGTTCTGCACCCAGAGGGGCAGAGCCGTGTAGTGCAGGTGGTGCGACCCCACCCACATATAAAAGAAAGTAATGCCCCAGAAGCCCACGATTGACATGCGGTAGGAATAGATCGGCCGCCCGGCGCGCTTCGGCAGGTAATAGTAGAGCATGGCCAGGAAGCCCGCCGTCAGGAAGAAGGCGACGGCGTTGTGCCCATACCACCACTGGGTCATGGCGTCCTGAACGCCGGAGAAGGCGGAGTAGCTCTTCGCATGGCCGAACGAGATCGGCACCGCCAGATTGTTGACGATATGCAGGATCGCGACGACCAGGATGAAGGCCAGGTAATACCAGTTCGCGACGTAGATATGGGGCTCTCGCCGGCGCATCAATGTGCGCAGGTAGAGGAGGAAATAGACGACCCAGACGACGACCAGCCAGAGATCCGCGTACCATTCCGGCTCGGCATACTCCTTGGATTGAGTCAGCCCCATGAAATAGCCGGAGACGGCGATGACACAGAACAGGTTGTAGCCGATCAGGACGAACCAGGGACTCAACTGGTCGGGCAGACGCGCGCGCGACGTGCGCTGCACGACCTGGAACGACGTGGCGATCAGCGCGTTGCCGACGAAGCCGAAAATCACCGCGGTCGTATGAACCGGCCGCAACCGCCCGAAACTGGCCCATCCCGCGTCGAAGGTCATCTCAGGATAGGCAAGCAGCCAAGCGACCCAGTCGCCGATGAACATGCCGAAGACGGCCCAGACCATGGAGACGACGATCCCGAACTTGATCGGGTCGTCGTAGTATTGCGCCAGCCGCTCGTCGCCCGGCTCGGGCAAAAAATACCCGGAGATCACGACGAAGATCGTCCCGATGCCGAAGGCCATGACGATGAAGCCATGCACCCCGAAGGCACCGCCCTGTCCGGCGCCCGCCATCGCCAGCCCGATGAAGGCAACGGCGATCGAGATCAGCAGCGCGAGCTGGCGCTCGCCCTTCGTCAATCCTGCTACCATTTGACCGCTATCCACATCAGCATCGTTCGTCCTCCGGCCGTCCTATGCCGAATTCCCTCATCTGGAGTGCCCGCGTCCGACCTCTCCGTGACCCATCGGGGCATGACTCAATCGTCCAACAAATCGACCATGCGGAATCGCGCTCTTTCGCTGATTGCGCTGGCGCAAGTATCCGCCATTCACAGCTTTTATCCACCGGGCTTGCGCGCCGAGGCGGGAAGCGGCCGGTCGCCGAAATCGAGTGTCGAACGCTGAAGGATCTTTCCCGCCTCATCGACCACGAGGCGAAAACGGCCGTTCTCGGAAAAGAAAGTCAGCCGAAAGCGCCCACTATCCTCGTCGACTCCGCGTTCGCACAGGCTGGTGACCTTGCCGGTCCGCAGAAGATCCAACAGGCGTGCCGGTACAATGCCCAGCCCGGCCGCAACGATCTTCGCATCGACCTGAATGGCGTCGTCCATGAACGCGAGCTGTGTCATGTCCGGTTCCACTCCCACTGCGGCGCGGGTCTCCGGTCCATCATGCGGCATTCGGGGTCCACTCCTGTGTCGGTGTGTTGGGATAGGTGCATTCTGCAAGCGTCGTCGCGTCGAGTTCGGCGAGGAAGGCCTCGCGGGCGGCCGCCAGGCGAAACTTCAATCGGCAATGCGGCGTCAGCGTGCATGATCCGCCATCGCCGCGAAAACATTCGACCAGGGCCTGCCGCAGTTCCAGGGCGCGCACCACGCTGCCGAGCGTGATCGCGTCCGGCGCCATCGCCAGGCGGAATCCGCCGCCGGCGCCGCGCCGGGTCTGGATATAGCCGGCCTTGGCAAGATCCTGGACAACCTTGGCCAGATGATTGCGCGACACATCGAACTCTTTCGCCATCTCGTCGGTCGTAAAGGACCGGGCCGGGGCTCCGGCCAGCCGCATGAGAACGCGCAGCCCGAAATCGGTGAATGCTGTGAGGCGCATGGCGGTTTCCGATTTAATAGGTATTTACAATGCCTATTATAGTGCCCTAGATACGGTCTGTGAATGCTTCATTGACGGACGGACCGATGCCAGAGCCTCAAACGGCCGCCGAAAGGCGCGCGCGGATCACGGCGGAAATCGTCGAGCGTACCGGTATCGACGAAGCGATGATCGATCGCCTCGTTCGCCATTTCTACGCAAAAATTCGCGACGACAACGTGTTGGGCCCGATTTTCGAGGCACGGATCCAGGACTGGGAACCCCATCTGCAAAGGATGTGCGCCTTCTGGTCTTCCGTCGCGCTGATGTCCGGGCGCTATCACGGCAGCCCGATGGCCAAGCATGCCCCGCTTCCCGTCGACGCCACCCATTTCGACCGTTGGATCGCCTTGTTCGGGGAAGCCGCGCACGAGATATGCCCCCCGGCAGCGGAAGCGCATTTCGTCGAGCGCGCCCGTCGCATCGCGGAAAGCCTGGAACTGGGCGTCGCCGGCCATAACGGCGCGTTCCTGAACATGGGCGAGCGGTATCGCAACGATGAACTGCATCGCAAGGATCGCCCGGACGCTCGATCGCAGGGCCTGGCTAGCGGCGCTGTTCCCCGAATCCCAACGCCAGCGCGCCGATAACCATCAGCACAATCCGCCATTCACGTGAATGATCTGCCCGGTGAGATATCCGGCGTCGGGACCGGCCAGATAGGCAACCAGAGACGCGACCTCCTCGGGCTGGCCGATCCGCTGCATCGGCACCTGCTTGAGCAATTCCGCATAGACGTCGTCGCCGTGGAACTGCTCGGTATCGCGCGTCTTCGCGATGATCCCGGGGGCGACGCAATTGGCCGTGACCCCGTCCGGGCCGAGCTGGACGGCGAGCGAGCGGGTCAGCGCCTCGAGCCCCGCCTTGGCAGCGGCGGAAGCCGGCGCGAGGGGGAAATTCGGTCGGAACATCCGGGTGCCGTTGGCCCCTATGGAGACAATCCGTCCACCCTTTCCCGCCCGCTTCAAATGCGGTATGGCCCGGTCCGCCAATTCAAACAGGCCGGCGGTGATCACCGAATAGCAGCCGTC
Organism: Pseudomonadota bacterium; assembly: GCA_027619995.1. GTDB lineage: Bacteria > Pseudomonadota > Alphaproteobacteria > CADEGL01 > CADEGL01 > JABIRQ01. The sequence goes on from JAQCGR010000099.1 coordinate 4,729, forward strand.
CATCCCGGCGCGGTCCAATTCGCCGAAGGCGCGATGATCGGGGAAGCCCGCATTCGCGACCAGGACGTCGAGGCCGCCAAAATTTTCGACCGCCGTGTCGACCAGCCGCGCGGCCATGCCCGACTCGGCCAGATCGCCCAGAACGACCACGCCTTCGCCTCCCTTAGCCCGGATGTCCTCGACCACGCTTTCACACCCGGCCCGGTTCTTGAGGGCATGCACGACGATGCCGGTATCGGGGCCGGCGAGGCGGCGCGCGATGGCCGCGCCGATATTGCTGCCCGAACCGGTGACGAGGATCGATCTCATGCTGTCAAAATCCTTGCTGACCGATGTCCTGGATCCGGGCCTGCGGCGACCCGGCGGATAGATTCGCATATCCTAGAGCCATCTGGGAGCGGTGCCAAAAGCCGACGGCGAGAGTCTTCCCGATCGCATGCCGAAGCCGCTCCTCCAACGCCAGCCGCCACCGTCGATCCCCATTCGTGCATGCTCCGCGGACAGGTGCGGCTGGGACGGCACCGAATCCTGAATACTTGACCGTCGGCGCACCCGGATTTGACCTCCCAGCAGCGCCCTAAATATTTGGAAAGAAAACTTTTTTTGAATCCTTGAAAAAAATCGCGGCACCTTCGATTTTTTGTCTTGAATTCGAGAAGAAAAGAGAACAATTGTTTTTTCATCAGATCCAGGCTAGAGGCGGGCGATAATCGTCGCGAGAGGCCGAGGCATCCGATGGGGTCTTTCATTTAAAAATGACCATCTCCGACGGTTCGGGATCGTTGCGGCCACCGAGTCCGCGTGACGCGCGAAAAAAATACCTCCCTCTCACAAGTTTCCTCGAACAGCCGTCGGCGCCGGCACCAGCGCAGCAAGCGCGTGCGCAACGCCCGGCCGAAAAGCGCGAGCGCTTTCCCGCCGGCGAAGCGACACAGGTGTTTCGTCGGCAGTTCTTCCCGACGGCCACCAAGGCCGACTGGGACGACTGGCGCTGGCAGATGCGAAATCGCATCCGCACCCTCGACGGGCTCGAGCGAATATTCACCCTGACAGACGATGAACGCGAGGCGGTGCGCGGCCATTCCGGCTCATTGCCGGTTGGTATCACGCCCTACTACGCCAGTCTGTTGAGCCGCCACGACGCGAGCCAGGGATTGCGCCGCACCCATATCCCGACGGGCAGCGAGTACCTGCGCTCGCCCGGCGAGGCGGACGATCCGCTGGGCGAGGATCACGACTCGGCGGTTCCCGGGCTCGTTCACCGTTATCCCGACCGGGTCCTATTTCTCGCCACCGGCACCTGCTCCACCTATTGCCGCTACTGCACGCGCTCGCGCGCCGTCGGCGATCCGGGCGGGGAATATGCCCTCGGCGTCCGCCAATGGGATGCGGCCCTCGACTATATCGCCAACCATCGCGAGATTCGCGACGTGCTGATCTCGGGCGGCGACCCGCTCACCCTCTCGGACGACAAGCTCGATTATCTCCTCGGCCGCCTCAAGGCGATCAAGCATGTCGAGTTCGTTCGGATAGGCAGCAAGGTCCCGACCGTCCTGCCGATGCGGGTGACGCGCTCGCTGATCCGGGTCCTGCGCAAGCACAAGCCGGTCTGGATGAGCATCCATGCGACCCATCCCGACGAACTGACGCCGGAAGTCAGCGAAGCCTTCGATCGTCTCGCCGATGCCGGCGTGCCGATCGGCAGCCAGACCGTGCTGCTGAAGGGCGTCAACGACGATATCGACACGATGCGCGCCCTGATGCACGGCCTCGTCAAACGGCGGGTCCGGCCCTACTACCTTTATCAGTGCGATCCGATCTCCGGATCGGCGCATTTCCGCACCACGGTCGACAAGGGCGTCGAGATCATCCGCGGCCTGCGCGGCCACACCACCGGCTACGCCGTGCCGCATTTCGTCGTCGACGCCCCCGGTGGCGGCGGCAAGATCCCGCTGCTGCCCGACTATGTGGTCGGCCGCGACGGCGACGATCTGCTGCTGACCAATTTCGAAGGCGGAACTTACCGCTACCCCGACCCGCAGGGCACGCTCGGCGCGCCCGCGTCGACCGATGGAGGCCGATAATGCGCGTTGGATTGACCTATGACCTGCGCGACGACTACCGCGCCCTCGGTTTCTCCGAGGAAGCCGTCGCCGAGTTCGACTCCGTCGAGACGATCGACGCGCTGGACGGGGCCTTGACCCGCCTGGGCCATGACGTCGACCGGGTCGGCCATATCCGTACCCTGGCCCAGCGGCTGGTGAGCGGCGAAAGATGGGACTTCGTCTTCAATATCGCCGAAGGCATTGCCGGGCGCGGCCGCGAAGCGCAAGTGCCTGCCCTGCTCGAAGCCTATGACATCCCCTATGTAATGTCGGACGCGCTGACCGCCGCCGTCACCATGGACAAGGCCGTGGCCAAGCGCCTCGTGCGGGATGCCGGGGTGCCGACCGCGCCCTTCGCGGTCCTGCGCGAGGATGCCGATGCGCTCTCCTGCGACCTGCCCTTCCCACTTTTCTTGAAGCCCATTGCGGAAGGAACCGGCAAGGGTTGCGCCGAAACCTCGCGCGTGACCACCCGCACCGCCCTGCGCCGGGTAGCCCGCACCCTGCGGGCGCGGTTCGGCCAACCGGCGATCGCCGAGACCTATCTGCCCGGCCGGGAATTCACGGTCGGCATCCTGGGCAACGGCCGTGACGCCACCATCCTTGCGGTGATGGAGGTCGAGCTTCGGGTGGACGAAGCCACCACGGTCTATTCCCTCGACGCCAAGGAACGGTGCGAGACCTTGGTCCACTATCGTCTCGCAACGGATGCCGAGGCGCGGCTGGCCGGCGAGATTGCTCTCAAGGCCTATCGCGCGCTCGAATGCCGCGACGCAGCACGGGTCGACCTGCGCTCGGACGCCGCCGGATTGCCGCATTTCCTCGAGGTCAACGTGCTGCCGGGCCTGCATCCGTCACATTCCGATCTGCCGATTCTCGCGGCGCTGGCCGGCATGGATTTCGACACGTTGATCGGCCGCATCGTGGCGGCCTTCATGGCGCGCACCGCGTTGAACCAACGAGCGCGTCGCACGGCCTGACGCGCCATGACAGAACCAGATATGCCGCGCTGCGCGATCGTGCACGGCGTCGTCGCGCATGCGCCGTCGCCCGACGAGGCCGATACCCTGCGCCAAGCCGATGAGATCGAGGCCGCGCTCAGCACCCTGGGCTATGCCGTCGAGGTCATTCCGGTCGGACTCGATCTGACCGCCCTCCTCCCACTGGCCACGTCCCGGCCCGAGGCCGTCGTCAATCTGGTCGAGGCGTTGGACGGCAAGGGATGCCTCGTCCATCTGGTTCCGGCCGTGCTGGAAAGCTTCAACCTGTATGTGACGGGGTGCCCGTCGGTGGGGCTGTTCGCCGCCTCGAACAAACCCTTCGCCAAGCGACTGATGCGCCAGGCCGGCATTCCGACGCCGGACTGGTCGATGCGGGGCGACGAGACGGGAAGCGAAGGCACCTGGATCGTCAAATCGGTCTGGGAGCACGCCTCGATCGGCCTCGATGCCGGTTCGGTCGTCCCTGGTAACGCCGTGGCCGCAACCCTCACCGATCGCGCCGCGAGGTTCGGCGGGGAGTGGTTCGCCGAAGAGTATATCGACGGACGGGAGTTCAATATCTCGCTGCTCGGCGGCCCGGCGGGCACGGACGACCCCGAGGTGCTGCCGGCCGCCGAGATGACCTTCCGCGACTTTCCCGCCGGCGCGCCGCGAATCGTCGATTATGCCGCCAAATGGGATGAAAACAGCGCCGCCTATCAGAACACGGTGCGGCGTTTCAACCTCCCCGCCAGCGACCGCTCGCTGCTTGCGAGGCTCGCCGAGATTTCCCTGTCGTGCTGGCGCTGCTTCGGGTTGGGCGGCTATGCGCGCGTGGATTTCCGTATCGATGCTCTCGGCCGGCCCTGGGTGCTCGAAGTCAACGCCAATCCCTGCCTGGCGGCCGATGCCGGATACATGGTGGCGGCCGAACGGGCGGGGCTGGCCCTGCCCCAGGTGATGTCGCGGTTGCTCGCCCTCGATCCGGGAGTTACCCGCGCCGCCGCCCGCGTCGCGAGGGTGTAGGCCATGTTGCGCATTCGCCGCATCCCCGACGACTCCACCCCCGCCAATGCCAGCGCGATCCAGCAGGCTCAGGAGATACTTCGCGTCCAGTTCGCGGGCATGGCCGCCTACGACGTCGAGAAGCTGACCGACCAGTTGCGCGACCCGATGAAGCATCGCTTCCGCGCGATGCTCTATGTCGCCGAGGATACCCAGGACCGGGTGCGCGGCTTCGCCGTGTTGCTGCATGCCCCCGATCTGGCCTTCTGCTATCTGGAAACGATTGCGACCGCGCCCGGCCAGACCGGCGGCGGCATCGGCGCGGCCCTATATCAGCGCGTGCGCGAATCGGCGGCGGCGCTCGACGTCATCGGCATCTTCTGCGAATGCCTGCCCGACGATCCCACGCTCAGCCCCGATCCCGCGATCCGCCGGCAGAACGCCGCGCGGCTGCGCTTTTATGAACGCTTCGGGGCGCGGCCCATTGCCAATACGGCCTATGAAACACCCCTGTCCGCGGGCGACACCGATCCGCCGTATCTGGTCTTCGACAGCCTCGGCACGGACCGCCTGCCCACCCGCAAACAGGCGCGGGCAATCGTGCGCGCGATCCTCGAACGGAAATACGGCGATGTCTGCCCGCCCGACTATATCGAGCGCGTCGTGGCCTCGATCACGGACGACCCGATTGCCCTGCGTGCGCCACGCCACGGCACGCGCAACGGCGGGCCGAAGGACGCCGATCCACGCGCGGCGATCGGGCTGATCGCGCTCGTCGTCAACGACAAGCATGAAATTCACCATGTCCGCGATCGCGGCTATGTCGAATCACCGATCCGTATCCGTTCGGTGCTTGCGGAGATCGACAAGACCAGCCTGTTCCGGCGCTTGGAGCCCCGGCATTTCGGTGACCGGCATATCCGTGCCGTGCATGACAGCGCTCTGGTCGATTATCTGGAGCGGGTCTGCAAGAGCATCCCGGAAGGCGATTCGCTCTATCCCTATGTCTTCCCGATCCGCAATCCGATGCGCGTGCCGCGCGAGCGCTCCGTCACCGCCGGCTATTTTTGTATCGACACTTTTACGCCGCTCAATTCGAACGCCTGGAAGGCGGCGCGCGGCGCCGTCGACTGCGCCTTGACGGCGGCCGAGGAGATCCTCGCCGGAACGCGCCTGGCCTATGCACTGGTGCGCCCGCCCGGCCATCATGCCGAGCGCCGCGTGTTCGGCGGCTTCTGCTATTTCAACAATGCCGCCGTCGCCGCCCATCGGCTCAGCCGCTACGGCCGGGTCGCCGTGCTCGATATCGACTATCATCACGGTAACGGCACCCAGGATATCTTCTACGAGCGCGACGACGTGCTGACCGTCTCGATTCACGGCCACCCGCGTTTCGCCTATCCCTATTTCAGCGGATTTCCGGAGGAAACCGGCCGGGAAGCGGGCGCCGGATGCAACCTCAACATCCCGCTCGGCGAGAAGATCGGCCCGGCGGAATGGCGCGCCGCGCTGGCGACGGCTTTGCGCCGGATCGAGCGATTCGACCCGGCCTATCTGGTGATTGCCAACGGATTCGACACGGCGAAGGGCGATCCGACCGGGACTTGGCAGCATCAGGCCGCCGATTTCGAGTGGATCGGCACCACATTGGGAGAGGCCGGCTGGCCGACCCTGGTCGTGCAGGAAGGCGGATATCGCGTCAGGACGCTGGGCACCAACGCGCGCAATTTCTTCAATGGCCTGTATGCAGGCGCCAGCGG
>JAQCGR010000100.1 GCA_027619995.1 Pseudomonadota bacterium
CCGCCGGCGGACACGATCGGGAATTAGCCTCGGTGCCGGTAACGGCCCCGATCATGCCATGACAGCCTATGACGTGGTCATCGTCGGCGGCGGCGCGATCGGTGGCTCGACGGCCTATCACCTGGCCGCCTGCGGCGATTTCGCCGGCAGGGTCCTCGTGATCGAGAAAGACCCCCGCTACGAGTTCGCATCCTCTACGCGCTCGAACGGTTCGATCCGCCAGCAGTTCTCCCTGCCCGAAAACATCGCCATCTGCCTCTACGGGCTGGACTTCTACCGTAATGCCCATGATTGGCTGGCGGTGGAGGGCGAGGCCTTCGATCTGCCCTTCACGGAATGGGGCTATCTCTTCATGGCGACCGCGAGCCGGGTCGCGGTGATGGAGCGCAACAACGCCCTGCAACGCTCGATGGGCGGCAAGGCCGAGATCGTCTGGGCCGAGGACCTGTCGGACCGTTTTCCCTGGCTCAACCCCGAGGGCCTGGCGGCGGTCTCATACGGTGCGGTGGGCGAGGGCTGGATCGATCCCAACACCCTGGTCCAGGGCTATCGGCGCAAGGCCCGGTCGTTGGGTGTCGAATACCGTCACGACGAGGTGACGGGGCTGTGCGTCGAAGCTGGGCGGGTGACGGCCGTCGAACTGGCTTCGGGCGAAGCGATCGCCTGCGGCGCCGTGGTCAACGCCGCCGGCTACTATGCGGGACGGGTCGCGGCGATGGCCGGAATCGATCTGCCGGTCGAGCCGCGCAAGCGCATCGTCTATGCCTTCGACTGCCGCGAGCGGATCGCGCCGATGCCGCAATGCTTCACGCCGAACGGCGTCTATGTCCGGGCCGAGACGGGGGGCGGCTATATCGCAGGAGTCTCGCCGCCCCTCGACCGGGATGCGGCCTGCTGGGATTTCGAGGTCGAATACGACCTCTTTGAGGAGGTGGTCTGGCCGGAACTGGCGCGCCGCTTTCCCGCCTTCGAGGCGATCCGGCTGCGCAACGCCTGGGCCTGTCACTACGACTACAACCCGCTCGACGAGAACGCGATCATCGACATCCATCCCGAGATACGGAACTTCCATTTCGCCAACGGTTTCTCGGGCCACGGGGTGCAGCAATCCCCAGCCGCCGGGCGGGCCGTGGCCGAGCTGATCTGCCACGGCGGCTTCCGGACCATCGATCTCTCGCGCTTCAACTACGCCCGTATTGTCCGGGGCGAAGCCCTGCGCGAGGAGGAGATCATCGAGGCATTCTAGATCGTGCCAGTCACCCTTCGAGACGCGCGCTCCTCAGGATGAGGGGGCGACGTTTAGCCGGGCGTGCGCCTACCGTGCGACCGTTCCGCCATCGGCGGAAAGGATGGCACCGGTGCAGAAGCTGGCCTCGTCGGAGGCCAGGAAGAGGATCGCGCGGGCGATCTCCTCGGGCTTGCCGATGCGTTTGATGGGAATCCGTTCGCGCAGCATGGCGAGGCCGTCCTCGACCGTGTAGCCGCGATCGAGCATCGCGCCTTCCAGCATCCCGGTATGGATCTCGCCCGGGCAGACGGCGTTAACGCGGATATTGTCCTCGGCCTGGTCGATGGCCATCGCGCGGGTCAGCTGGATCACCGCGCCCTTGGTCGCGCAATAGGCGGTGATGCCCTTCTCGCCGCGCAGGCCGAGATCGGAGGCGACATTGACGATGGCGCCGCCGCCCTGGTCCTTTATCGCCCGCGCGGCCTCGCGGCTGAGCAGGAACGGGGCGGTGACATTGACGGCGACCTGCTCGAAATACTGCGCGTCGGTCGTCTCCAGGGTGCCCGCCGCGTGGGTGATGCCGGCATTGTTGACCAGCATTTCGAGCCGCTCGAAATGCGCGATCGTCTTCGCGACCAGCGGTGCGCAGACGGCGGAATCGGTCAGATCGGCGGCCAGGAACAAGGCCGCTGCCCCGTGCGCCTCGCAGGCCGCGACGACGGCCGCGCCGCGCTCGGCATTGCGACCGGTGATGGCCACCTTGGCCCCGTGTTCGGCGAAGAGCAGGGCGGTGGCCTTGCCGATGCCGCTGGTCCCGCCGGTGATCAGCGCGACTTTGCCGTCGAGGGTCATGGCGCGCCGTCCTCAAGATCGGCGCGCAGTTCCTGGCCCACGGCCTCCTCGATCAGGCGCATGACGTTGTGGCAGGTCGCGTCGTCGCCGTAATGCAGGCGCGCCCGCTCGTAGGTCTGCTCGACCAGGGTCGCGACCGGCATCGGCGTGCCGGTCTCCTGCGCCAGGGCGGCCGTCAGACGGGAATCCTTGCATACCAGGCGCAGGGCGAAGGTCTCGTTGAACTCGCCGCCCAACAGGCGCGGGCCGTCATTTTCGGAGACGAAACTCCCGCCGTAGCTGGCATTGATGGCGCGCCACAGGGGTTCCAGTTCCAGCCCGCTGCGCGCGCCCAGCATCATGCCCTCGGCGAAGGCGACCTGATGGACGAAGGCCAGCATGTTGGTGATCAGCTTGGCGACCGTGGCATGGCCCAGCGGGCCGACCCGGATCACGGTCTCGGCCATCGCGTCGAAGACCGCGCGGTGGCGGTCGAAGACGTCCTCCTCGCCGCCGACGAAGATCGTCAGCTTGCCTTCATAGGCCCGCTTGACGCCGCAGGATACCGTGCCTTCGAGCATGTGCCGCCCGCGCGCGGCGGCCTTCTCGCCCTGGGCCTGGACGACATGGACATCGTTGGTGGTCATGTCGATCCAGGTCGCGCCCTCGGGCAGGTTCGCGATGATATCGCCGGCCACGGCTTCCATTTCGGGCGGGCCGGGGAGGGAGGTGATGAGGACATCGGCGCCCTCCGCCGCCTCGGCGACCGAGCGCGCGGCCGCGGCGCCGTCCGCGCCGATCTTGCCGATTGCTTCCTGGCGTCGGTCATAGGCGCGAACTTCGAAACCATGGCGCAGCAACTGCCGCGCCATGGGGTAACCGATACTGCCGATGCCGACGAATCCGATGCGCATATGAAACTCCCCCTGGCCGCGCGGATGATCGGGCACGATATCACAGGCCATGAACGACTGGCTCGACCGCAATCCCTTTCGCGCGCGCCTTCCCTGGTGCGGCGGCGATCTTCAGACCCTGCGCAACATGGTGATGCGCGGGCGGCCCGATCTGTCGCCCTGGCCGGTCGAGACCTTGCTCCTGGCCATGGGTGACGGCAGCGGCGACCGCCTGGTCGCACGGCTGCACCGCCCGAAGCCCGGCCCCGCGCGGCCTCTCGCGGTGCTGATCCACGGCCTGACCGGTTCCGAAGACAGCGCCTATATCCTGGAAAGCGCCCACCACCTGCTAGCGGAGGGCTGGCCCGTCCTGCGCTTCAACCTGCGCGGGGCCGGGCCGTCCCGGGCGCATTGCCGGTGGCAGTATCATGCCGGCCGGTCGGAGGACCTGGCCGATGCGCTGGCTGGACTGCCCGAGGATGCGCTCGGCCAAGGCGTGGTCGCCATCGGCTATTCCCTGGGCGGGGCCATGCTGGCGAAATACCTGGCGGAGCAGGGTGCGGCCGGTCCGGTGCGGGCGGCGGTCATGGTCTCGTCCCCCATCGATCTGACGGCGGCCGCGCACAGGTTTCTGGCGCCCCGCAATACCGTCTATCACCTTGCCATGCTGGCGTGGATGAAGCGCGAGGCCCTGGCCGGCCCGGCGACGGAGGCGGAGCGAGCGGCCGTACGCGAGGCCCGCACCCTGGTCGAATTCGACGACCGCTTCAGCGCCCCGCGCAACGGTTTCGCCGGGGTGGCGGATTATTATGAGCGGTGCAAGGCCGTGCGCTTCCTGGGCGCCGTGCGGGTGCCGGCCCTGGCACTGCACGCGCGCGACGATCCCTGGGTTCCGGCGGCCGCCTATGAGGCTTTCGACTGGGCGGAAAACCGCCACCTGACCCTGGGCCTGAGCAATGGCGGCGGCCATGTCGGCTTCCATGGCCAGGGCGGCCCCTGGCACGACCGGGCGATCCGGTCCTTTCTGGATCGGACTGCGGCCTAGCCGGCCTTCAGCCGCTTGGCCGCGTCGACCGCGAAATAGCTGAGGACGCCGTCGGCCCCGGCGCGTTTGAAGGCCATCAGGGTTTCCAGGATCACCCGGTCGCCGTCGAGCCAGCCGTTGAGGATGGCGCCTTTGAGCATCGCGTATTCGCCGCTCACCTGATAGGCGAAGGTCGGCACGCCGAAGGCGTCCTTCACCCGGCGCACCACGTCGAGATAGGGCAGGCCCGGCTTGACCATCACCATATCGGCGCCTTCCTCGAGATCGAGGGCGACCTCGCGCAGAGCCTCGTCCGTGTTGGCGGGATCCATCTGATAGGTCTTCTTGTCCGCCGTGCCGAGCGAATTGGCGGAGCCCAGGGCCTCGCGGAACGGGCCATAAAAGCCGCTGGCATATTTCGCCGCGTAGGACAGGATCCGCACATGGTCGAAGCCGTTGGCATCAAGGGTGCGGCGGATCGCCGCCACCCGCCCGTCCATCATGTCCGAGGGCGCGATCACGTCGCAGCCGGCCTGGGCCTGGACCAGGGCCTGGCGGCACAGGATATCCACCGTCTCGTCATTGGCGACATAGCCGTCGCGGATCACCCCGTCATGGCCGTGATCGGTGAAGGGGTCGAGGGCCACATCGACGACCACGCCGATCCCGGGCACCTGGGCCTTGACCGCGCGGATCGCCTCGCAGACCAGGTTCTCGCCGCGTGTCGCTTCGGTGCCTTCGCCGTCCTTTTTGTCGGGCGGTACGACAGGGAAGAGGGCGACGGCGGGAATGCCCAGCGCGGCCGCCTCGCCGACCGTATCGACCAAGCTGTCGACGGTCTGGCGGAAGACGTCGGGCATGGCATCGACCGGGGTTCGCTTGCCGCGCCCTTCCTGCACGAAGACGGGCCAGATGAAGTCATGCGCCGTCAGGGTGTTCTCGCGCACCAGGGCGCGGGTCCAGGCATCGTAACGGTTGCGCCGCATCCGGGTCGCGGGATAGGTGCCGAGGGCCGGCGTGGCGCTGGGCTTGCGTGGGCTCATCCGAATCTCTCCCGGCGGCCCGTGATGTCTAGCGGCCGCCTCTGCACTCACCCAAATCTACGGTCTCATCCGGCCGCGTCAATCGATCGGGGCCAAATGCCTGCTCGGCGCCGCCGCGTGGCACGTCATTGTACCGTGCCAACCTCACCCTTCGACAAGCTCAGGGTGAGGGGGCGAGCTTCGTGTGTGCCCGCCTAATCCTTGACGATCAGTTCCATCGGCAGGTCGGTCAGGCGGTGGCTGCCCCCCTCCGTCACCTCGAAGGATTCGCTGATCACGACCGTGACCTCGGCTTCCCAGATCCCGGGGATCGCGTGGAAGGTCATGCCGGGCTGCAGTTCGGTCTCGTCTTCCGCGCTCAGGCCGCAGGCCAACTCGCCCCAGGTCGGCGAGAAGCCGATGCCGACGGGATAGCCGATGCGCATGTTCTTCTCGATGCCCGCCGCGCCGGCCACCTTGTGCCAGGCCATGGCGATATCGGCGCAGGTATTGCCCGGTCGGGCCGCGGCCAGGGCGGCCTCCAGCGCTTCCACCAGCACCTTGGCTCGGTCGACCAGGAGCGTGGGCGGGGTGCCCAGATAGACCGTGCGCGATATTGGCGCGTGGTAGTGGTGGCGGACGCCGCAGGTTTCGAACCAGGTCAGGTCGCCCTCGGCGAAGACGCGGTCCTGCCAGGTCAGGTGAACCGCCTCGATGCGCGGTCCGGCGCAGAAGACCGGCGGCTTGCAGGCATAGTCGCCGCCGAAGCTGTCCGTGCCGGCGATCTGGGTGGCGTAGAGCTGGGAGACGGGGACCGATTCGCGGGCGCCGACGGCGATGCCCTCGATCGTCGCGCGTGCCGTCCTCGTGCCGATCTCGCCGGCCTCGCGCATCAGGGCGAGTTCGGTATCCGACTTCACGAGGCGAATCTTGTTCACCAGGAGATCGCCGTCGCGGAACGTCGCGTCGGGCAGCTCGCGCTGCAGGACCTCCCAGCACCGGGCCGTGAAATAATAGCCGTCCATCTCGACTCCGACGGACAGTTTGTCCCAGCCCTTTTCGCGCAGCAGCTCGGCCATGAACTGCATCGGGTGGCGGGTGACCGCGCCGACAAAATCGTCTTCGTAGCCGCGGATATTCTCCTCGGCCATGAAGGCGGTCAGGCGCGCGCTGGTTAGGTCCAGGCCCCGGCCGGCCCAGATCGGCTCTTCCGCCTCAAGGGCGAGAATGGCCATCTGATGGGTGTAGAAGGAACAGCCGTCATAGCCCGTCAGGTAGAACATATTGGCCGGGCTGGTGACCAGAAGCACGTCGATGCCCGCCTTTTCCATGCGGGCCTTGGTCTTTGCGATGCGATCGAGGTATTCCGCGCGTGTGAACGGAGGCAAGACCTCCTCCAAATCTCGTTGATCCAGCCGGGACCATACGTGGGGCTTCGTTGTACGGCCAGCCTCTCGCCACTATCATCCGCGCGCCTGTGGAGAGAGAGGAAAGCCGCTCCCTTCCGCCCAATTTCGAACGGACGCCGGATGGTCGACTTCGCCCTGGCCGAGGAACAGATCGCCTTCCGCGACATGGCACGCGCCTTCGCGGCCGAGGAATTCACGCCCCAGGCGGCGCGTTGGGACGAAGAGAAGATCTTTCCCGAGGAAAGCCTGCGCAAGGCGGCGGCCCTGGGCTTCGCCGGGATCTATCTGCGCGGCGATGTCGGCGGCTCGGACCTCACGCGCCTGGATGCCGCTTTGATCTTTGAGGAACTGGCCGCCGGTTGCCCGTCCACCGCGGCCTATATCTCGATCCACAACATGGCCAGTTGGATGATCGACCGCTGGGGCGCGGAAGATCAGCGCAAGCGCTGGCTGCCCAGGCTGGCGGCGATGGAGCATTTCGCGAGCTATTGCCTGACCGAGCCGGGGGCGGGCTCCGACGCCGCCAGTCTGCGCGCGCGGGCCGAGCGTAACGGCGACCACTATGTCCTCAACGGCGAGAAGGCCTTCATCTCCGGCGGCGGGCGCTCCGATATCTATCTCTGCATGGTGCGGACGGGGGGCGAGGGGGCGGACGGTATCACCTGCCTGGTGGTCGAGGCGGGCACGCCCGGCCTGTCCTTCGGCGCCCAGGAGAAGAAGATGGGCTGGAACAGCCAGCCCACCGCAGCCGTGATCTTCGAGGATTGCCGCGTGCCGGTCGCCAACCGGATCGGCGAGGAGGGCGAGGGCTTTCGCATCGCCATGAAGGGGCTCGACGGCGGGCGCATCAATATCGCCGCCTGTTCGCTCGGCGCGGGCCGCGCCTGCCTCGATCTGGCGCGCAGCCATATGATCGACCGCAAGCAGTTCGGCCGCCCTCTGGCCGATTTCCAGGCCCTGCAATTCCGTCTGGCCGATATGGCGACGGAACTGGATGCCGCGCGCCTGCTGGTCCACCGGGCGGCCTGGGCGCTGGATACCGGCGATCCCGAGGCGACGACGCAATGCGCCATGGCCAAACGCTTCGCCACCGATGCCGGCTTCGACGCCTGCAACCAGGCTCTCCAGCTCCATGGCGGCTACGGCTATCTGCGCGATCTGCCGGTCGAGCGCCATATGCGCGACACGCGGGTCCACCAGATCCTTGAAGGCACGAACGAGATCATGCGCCTGATCATCGCGCGCCGCCTGCTGCGCGAAGGCGGCAACGGATGACGGGCGAAGCGGTGGCCGAGCCTGAAGTCCTGTTCGCCCGGCGCGGGCGCTTGGGACGGATTACCCTCAACCGGCCCGGCGCACTGAACGCCCTGACCCTGGGCATGGCCGGGGCGATGGATGCGCAATTGCGGGAATGGGCCGGGGACGACGATGTAGCGGCGATCCTCGTGACCGGAGCGGGCGAAAAGGCCTTCTGCGCTGGGGGCGATATCCGCGCCCTCTATGATTCGGGCAAGACGCCCGGCGATACTCTTACCCGCGATTTCTACCGGGCCGAATACCGCCTGGACCGCCTGATCAAACGCTACCCCAAGCCCTATATCGCCGCGATAGACGGCGTGGTCATGGGCGGCGGCGTCGGCGTCTCGGTGCATGGAAGTCACCGATTGGCGACAGAACGCACCCTCTTCGCCATGCCCGAGACGGGAATCGGCTTGTTTCCAGATGTCGGCGGCAGCTATTTCCTGCCGCGCCTGCCGGGCCGGATCGGCCTTTATCTGGCCCTGACCGGCGCCCGGCTGCGCGCGGCCGACTGCCTGTATTCCGGGATCGCGACGCACCACGTCCCGGCCGCTCGCCTGGACGATCTGGAAGCGGCCCTGGCCGAATCCGGGGAAGCGATCGATGCGATCATGTCTAGGTTCCATGAACCGCCTCGCCCGGCGCCCCTGGCGGAACGGCAAGCCGATATCGACCGCCTTTTCGCGGGCGAATCGGTCGATGCGATCATGGCGGCCCTGGCGGCCGGCGGCACGGATTGGGCCGCTTCCGTCCACGCCACCATGGCCACCAAAGCACCGCTCAGCCAGAAGGCGACCTTCCGGCAACTCGCGCGCGGCGCGAAGCTGGCATTCGAGGCCTGCATGGTCATGGAATACCGGATGAGCCAGGCGGCGATGGCCGCCCTGGATTTCTACGAAGGCGTGCGCGCCGCCGTGCTGGACAAGGACCAGAAACCCGTCTGGTCGCCCGCGACCCTCGGGGGCGTGACCGAGGCGATGGTCGATGCCTGGTTCGCCCGCCCGCCCGGGGGCGATCTGGTTTTCGACGGTTGACGACTCCCAATCCCCACCGGTTTTGCTAGTCTCGCTTGAACGCGCCGAGCAGGGGGGATGGCGTCATGGCCGAGAATTCCGTGGTTCAGCCGCAACGGCTGGCCCGGTGGGACGGCACGACCGTCGCGCCGGGCGATGTCATGGCCTTCGACGGCCGCCGGGGGCCGTTGGCCCGGCTTGTCCTCAAGAACATGATCCTGACCGTCCTGACCCTCGGGATCTATCGCTTCTGGGCCAAGACGGCGGTGCGCCATTGGTTCTGGCGGCATATATCGATTGCCGAGGAACGGCTCGAATATAGCGGCAAGGGAAGCGAACTCTTCGTCGGTTTCCTGATCGCCCTCTGCGTGCTGCTGCCTTTCTTCGCCGTGACGAGCATCCTGGAGCAGGTGGCGAGCACCAGCGCGGTTGGGGCGGTTGTTTCGCAGACCGTCTACTTCGCTGGTCTTTTCCTGTTGATCCAGACGGCGATTTTCCGCATGCGGCGCTATCGCCTCACCCGGACGATGTGGCGTGGCATCCGCTGTGGCCTCGACGGCAGGACATGGGGCTATGTGAAGGCGGCGGTGGGCTATTGGCTCCTCGTGATCGTGACCCTCGGCTTTGCCTATCCCTGGATGCGCACAGGATTGAGCCGCCATCTGATGACCCGAACGCGGTTCGGCGCCCAGAATTTCGGTTTCGAAGCGAATCCGCGGGAACTCGTGGTCCATTGGATCCCGATTGCTATCGTCTGGCTCGTCATTCTCGGATGCGCGGTCTTTTCCTGGTCGTCGGTCGAATACTATCCGGGCGGCCAACAGCGGCCCGTGAACGGTGCCGCCGCGTATTCGGGACTGGCGATTCTCTTGCTGCTGTTGGCTCAACTGCCTCTTTACGTGCGCTACAGGACTCGGGAATTCTGCGTTTTCGCGTCCAAGACCTCCCTTGGTGAAGTCCGGTTCGAATCCAATCTGCGGGCGAATCAGATCATCTGGCTCTTCGTCTGGACGGCGATGTCGCTCTTGGTTTTTTTCGCTCTCGTCATATCGCTTTTCGGTGCGCTCATCGTGCAGGCGGCCGGTTCCAGTCCGGGCGGATTGGGCGCCGGGGTCGTGGGCACCCTGATTGTCACTGTGATTTTCGCGGCGATCGTCTTGCCGGCCGTCAATCTGGTCTTCGTCCAGTTCGGCCTGACGAAGGCTGTTGTGAACTCCCTGGCGGTGATAAATCTGCCGGCCGTCGAGGGTATCATCCAGAGTACGCAGGAGATTCCGGGCCATGGCGAGGGCCTCGCCGATGCCTTCGATCTCGGCGATTTCTAGACCGTGTTGCGCTTTCCGGCCCGTTACAACGACGGCGTTGCCGCCCGCACCAGGGCGGTCGAAGCGGTGCTGGAAGGCGATGCCCTGGTCGTTCTGGATCGGGCGGATGGCGCCGAACTGGACCGCTGGCCGCGCGAGTCGGTGCGGCTGCTGGACCGGCCGAACGAGAGCGGCGACAAGCGGCTTTCGGCGGGGGCGGGCGATGCATCGCGCCTGATCGTCGCCGACGACCGGGTGATCGCGGGTTTGATGGCGGCCCTGCCTGATCTGCGCCGGATGGAACGGGCGGATCGGCGGACGGTGCGCCGGGTCTGGGTCCTGGGCATCGGCGCGATCGCCACGGTTCTGCTCATCCTCTTCGTCTTTCTGCCCCATCTCTCCGGGATCGTGGCCTCGGCGGTGCCGGATTCCCTGGCCCATGATCTGGGCGAATCGACCTTCGAGAGCATGAG
>JAQCGR010000101.1 GCA_027619995.1 Pseudomonadota bacterium
CCGGCGGCGCCGAATGCGACACCATCTTCGACACCGTCCCGCGATCTATACCAAACCGCCGAGCCGCTTCTCGTTGGCTCAGACCCTGGCCCAACACTGCCAGACGAACACGACCATATAAATCCACACCGAACATCCCCCGCCTCCGACAAATCAAACTGCCAGAGACTTAGACGTGGCCGGCTTTTAAACCGACACGGCAGGACAAACCCCACCGTTAGCGTGGCCGAGTTTTGCACCGTGAATTACAATGGCCGCGGTCGCACCAATGGTCGGCCAGATAGCCGGGCGAATATTCGACCATGCGGATGCGGATATCGCCCATCTCGATGGTGCGCCACAGGGCCTTGCCGGTCTCGCCCGGATGCTCGGTGACGGGCACCTTGCTCCAATCGGTCGTCATGAAGGCCTGTTCGGGGAGTTTCATCGGGTTTCCTTTCTTTCGGCCCGCCGCCGGTCCAGGCGCGGGCGAAGCTGCACGTAGAGCACGCCGGCGAGGATCAGCACGCCGCCGCCCAGATGCCACCAGGTCGGATAGCTGCCATAGGTCATGGCGATCAGGACCACGACCGCCGGGGTCAGGTTGGAATACATCGAGGCGACGGTCACCCCGGCGCGGCTGACCCCGAAATGCCAGAGCAGGATCGAGAGGGCGGCCGGCCCGCACGCCAGATAGGCCATCAGGACCACCGATTCCATGTCCAGGGACATGCGTTGCTCGATCAGGCCCGAGCCCAGCGCGATGGCGGCCAAACCACACAGCACGGCGACTCCGGTCAGCGAGGTGAGGGCGGTGATGCCGAGCTGCGACAATCCCTTGAGGCGTTGCTGCACGCCGATCGAATAGGCGAGCCAGAGGGTGATGCCGACCAGGATCAGCAACTCGCCGCCGCGAAACCCGGCATCGCCCGAAACCTTGCCGAGCGCCATGACGAGGCCGCCGGCGACGGCGAGGGCGATGCCGACCCAGAGGCCGGGCCGAAACGGCAGGCCCATCATGAGCTTGGCGAGCAGGGCGCCGATCACCGGGCCGGAGGTCACGATAATGCCGGCGATGATCGCGTTGGAATATGCGATGCCGAAGATCAGGAAGAGGGTCGAGACGCCGATGCCGCTGGCGCCCAGCATCCAGATCGCGCGCCAGGGCAGAGTGCGGAAATAGGCGGCGGGGCCTTCCGTGACGACGAAGGCGATGTTGAGGATGAGGCAGGCGGCGCCGAGGCGCACGACGGCCAGGCTGATGGGATCCCACTGGCGCAGCAGGATTTCCGTCACCGGCAGCATCGAGGCCCAGATCACGACGGAAAGGAAGAGCGAGAGGTTGCCGATCAGGACGGCGCGGGCCTCGGCCTCGGTCGGCGCGGTCATCGCGGCGCGCTCCTCATCGCGTATCCATCGGGATCGCGGGAGAGAAGGGCGCCGGGGTCAGGTTCTTGCTCTCGATCCGCGACAGCAGCGGCATCGCGGCGGCGAGATAGGCCTGCCAGGTGGGTTCGGCCTTCAGCGCCGTGCGCCGCGCCGCCCGGTCGGCCTCGTCCCGGTAGCTCCACAGATGCACGACCTCGTTGATCGCGCCGATATCCATCGAGGAGAAGAAGCCGATCGGCTCCCCCAGATGCTTGCGCTGGAGGGGGTAGCCGAGCGCCCCGTAGACCGCGAGGAACTCCGCCATCCGCCCGGGCAGGATCGTATAGCTGCGGTGCACGACGATCATTGGGCGGCCGCTCACAACCCCTTCATGAAAGGGGCGGGGGTCAGGATCTTGTTGGCCATGTGCTGGACCAGCGGCAGGGCGCTGCCGAGATAGTCGGGCCAGGCCGGATCGGCCTGCAGCTTGGCGCGCCGCTCGGCCCGGTCGGCCAGGCTTTCGTAGCGCCAGAGATGGACGACCTGGTTCAGTTCACCGATATCCATCGAGGTGAAATAGCCCAGCGGCTCGCCCAGGTATTTCCTCTGCAGGGGCCAGCCCTTGGCCTCGTAGACCTTCAGGAATTCGCCCATCTTGCCGGGCTGGATGGTGTAGGTGCGGTGGTCGTAGATCATGAGGAGCTCTCCGGGTCGGCGGCTATCGGATGGATTTCACCGGCCGTTGCGGGCAGCGGCGAACCGCGCCACATTAGCCCAACCCCCGCAGGCGGCAACGGCTATTCCCGGAAGCGCCGGGAGACGCCGACCTTGCGCGACCCAGAGGAGCGGCCATGAGCGAATCACCCGTCCAAGAGCTCGAATCCCGCATCGGCGCCGG
Source organism: Pseudomonadota bacterium (assembly GCA_027619995.1). Classification (GTDB taxonomy): domain Bacteria; phylum Pseudomonadota; class Alphaproteobacteria; order CADEGL01; family CADEGL01; genus JABIRQ01. Next base: position 2,246 of record JAQCGR010000101.1, read on the forward strand.
CGGAGGCACGGTGCTGATCGACGGCGCCACGGGCACGGAACTGGAGCGGCGCGGTGCGGGCATGGACGATTCCTGCTGGTGCGGCCGGGCGACCTTGAGCCACGGCGAAATCCTGCGCGGTATTCACGAAGACTACATCCGCATGGGCTGCGATCTGGTGACGGCGAACACCTTCGCCAGCGGGCGCGCGATGCTGGAGCCGGCGGGCCTGGGCGACCGCTTCGGAGAGATCAACCGGCGTGCGGTCGAGATCGCGCTGGAGGCGCGGGACAACGCCGCGGCCGGCCGTCCCGTGGCGGTCGCCGGCTCGATGTCCCATATGGTGCCGATCGCGGCAGGGGCCGACCGGCGCGATCCGAAAGCGGTGCCCGATGCGGCGCGCGCCGAGGCGATGTTCGCCGAGATGGCGGGCCTGCTGGCCGATGCCGGGGTCGATCTGATCCTGATGGAGATGATGTCCGATCCGGTCCTGGCCGTGCCCGCGGTGCGCGCTGCCGCGGCCACCGGCCTGCCGGTCTGGGTCGGCTTCAGCACCCGGCCGGGCGAGGACGGCACCTTGGTCTCCTGGCACCGGCCCGACCTGCCGATCGCCGAGGCGATCCCGCCGATCATGGCTGCCGGCGGCTCGGTCGCGGGCATCATGCATACCGAGATGAAGGACATGGACGCGGCCCTGGCGATCCTCAAGCAGGCTTGGGACGGCCCGCGCATGGCCTATCCGGAAAGCGGCCATTTCGAAATGCCCCATTGGGCCTTGGGCGATCTGGACCCGGCCGATTTCGCGGCCCGCTGCCTGGGCTGGCTGGACGAGGGCGTTCAGGTCGTCGGCGGCTGCTTCGGCGTCGGGGTCGAACATATGACCGCCCTTGCCGAGGCCGTGCAGGGGCGGCGCTAGACTAGGATGGCGCGGGACGGCACCAAGACCCACGAGCGCATCCGGGAGGAGGCCCTGCGCCTGTTCGTCGAGCAGGGGGTGGACGGCACGACGACCCGCGATATCGCGGCGGCCTGCGGCATGTCGGAAGGCAATCTCTACCGCCATTTCGAGGGCAAGGAGGACTTGGCCTGGACTCTGTTCCGTGACAACTACGCCGCCCTGGGCGCGGATCTCGAGCAGGCGATCGAAGAGGGCGGCGACCCCTCCACCACCCTGCGCCGCATCGTCGCCCTGCTGTGCCGCATGTTCGATGCCGAGCCATACCGATTCCGCTATCTGCTGTTGTCCCAGCACGACCATCTGAGCCGGGTGACCGACGGGATGCCCGGTCCTTTCGGCGTGCTGCGGGCCTATTTCGAGGCGCGGATTGCGACGAAGGACATTGCGGTCGAACCTGCGGGTCTGGCGACGGCCCTGGCCATCGCACCCGTGATCCAGGTGGCGACGGCTGTGGTCTACGAGGAACTGCCCGGACCGTTGTCGCGCTGGTGCGACCATATCACCGACGCCACTCTGCGAGGTCTGTCGCTCTGACAGGAGGCTGTCCCGATCGCGACCCGGCTTCACCGCCCACCATCATTTCTCCGACATCTCCCCGATCCTGTCGAATTCCCACTTTGGCCTTGGGCAGGGCATTTCCGCGCTCCTTGTAATAAGTAAACAATCACTTATTTATAATCCTGAACCGCTCGGCTCTTCGGGTGGCGGCAAGGGAGGCGGGCATGGAATCCTCTGCAATCGAACTCGGCTATCGGGACAAACGGCATGGAGCCTTCTTCGGCGACCTGAAGGCGCGGGTCGCGGAGTATCTCGACGGGCGCGACGGGCGGGTGGCGACACCGGGCGTCTGGGCGGCGTTAATCGGGGTCGCCATCGGTGGCGCGGCCTGCTACGGCGCGGCGCTGTCCGGTCTGGTTGCGGCCGATTGGTCCCTGGCGCTTTACGGCCTGGCCGGGATCGCGCCCCTCTTCCTGGCGGCGACCGGAGGCCATGACGCCGCCCACGGCGCGCTGAGCCGCAAGCCCTGGATCAATTTAGCCGTGGTCTGGACGGTCTTCGCGCTGATGGGCCTCGACGGCAGGCTCTGGCGTCTGCGCCATCTGGGCTCGCACCATGTCTATCCGAACGTGGTCGACGGCGATATCGATGTCGACGAAAGCTGGTTTGCGCGGCTGACCCCCCATCGGCGCCGTCGCGCACATCATCGCTTCCAGCATTTCTACGGCCCGGTCCTCTAAACGGTCGTCCTGCTCCAGGCCGTTTATATCGAGGATTTCCGACTCCTGTTCCGGCGCCGCCTGGCCAATATCCGGGACCTGGGGCCCAGCCTCCCCGCGGTGCTCTCGGTCCTGGGCACGAAGACGGTCCATATCGGCGTTATGCTGGCCCTGCCCATGGCGCTGCTGCCGCAGCATTGGGAAACGGTGCTGGCCGTCTATGCCGCGTCCCAGGCGATCATGTCGGTGCTGTTCGTGCTGATCGTCGCGGGCACCCATGTCTCCGACCCCGCGCGCTATCCGGCGCCCGGCCCCGACGGAAAGCTGGCGGGAGACTGGGTGCGTCACCAGTTCCTCACCTCGGTAGACTGGTGTCCGGAGAATACCGTCCTGGTCGCCGCCTTCGGCGGGGCGAACGCCCATGTCGCCCATCACCTTCTGCCGCGTATCAGCCACGGCCATCATGTCGCGCTGTCGCGCATCCTGGCCGAACTGGCCGAAAAGCACGGTATGCCGTATTCGCGGACCTCGGCGGCGGGAATGCTGGCCGCCCATTGGCGCGCGCTGCGCCTGCTCGGCTCCGATGAGGCAGGCCGCCTAATCGGCGGGGCGTTCGGTCCCGAACAGGCCCTTGAGGAAGGGCGCGGCGGCGCCCAGGCGCTTGGCGAAGGCCTCCCGGTCGACCGCCTTGGGGTCCATCAGCAGGCTGCCCAGGGGGCGCTCGTCGAGAGTGACATCGGCCAGGGCCTCGTCCCGGGTCAAGCGGCCGTCGCCATCCGTGTCGTAGCTCGCGACCAGATCATCGATGCCGACGATGCTGGTCATCCAGAGGCCGAGGGCGAGCATGGCCTGGCTGTTGGCGTCCAGGCTCGCCTGTTCCGCGGCGTACCAGGCCGAGAGGTCGCGGTAGCGGCCGCGCAGTTCCTGTGCGTCGATCCGGTCGTCGCCATTGGTATCGGTGAAGCGCCAGCCGCTGTCGATGCAGACGGCGGCGGGCTGGCGCTGGCAGATGGGTCCGGCCGTGTCCAGGAAACGTGCGACCGCGGCCTTGTCCGTCGCGGCGGGGGCGGCCCAGGCGGCGGACGCGGCCAAGCCGGCGGCGAGAAGAAGGGGCAGGGTGCGAAGGGGCGGTAGGGCGCTCATGCGGCTCCAGCGGTTTTGTCGAATCCAGGCCCAGCGCGAGCGGTGAGGCGCGGACCGAAGAGGGAACACCGGTGAAATCGTCGCATGGGAGCGGTTAGTCAAGGCCGGCATCTCAGCCCATGCCTGGAGGCAATCGGGCCATGCTTGAAGGCAGTCGGGTCGGAATGGCAATTCTTGCATCCGTGTGCAGCCCGTTTGCGCATGGGGCCATGCGTGGCCTGCCGGTTGATCGAGGTTCGGCCGCGGCTTACAACGTCGCCGGACGAAATGCGCCCGGCGCATGGCCATCTTTCGATTCCTCCGACGACGGAGAGCAACGTCATGAACCAGACCATTTCCGAATCCGCCAAACCCCGCACGAGCGGCGCCGCCGGCGAACGCTTCGACGTGATCATCGTCGGCGCGGGTTTCGCCGGCATGTACATGTTGCACAAGACACGGCAACTCGGCCTGTCCGCCATCGTGCTCGAAAAGGCCAGCGGGGTCGGCGGGACCTGGTATTGGAACCGCTATCCGGGCGCGCGCTGCGATGTGGACAGCATTCAGTATTCCTATTCCTTCGATGAGGAACTGCAGCAGGAATGGGAGTGGACGGAGTATTACGCGACCCAGCCCGAAATCCTGCGCTATGCAAACCACGTCGCCGACCGCCACGGCCTGCGCAAGGACATCCTCCTGAACACCGAGGTCGTCTCGGCCAGCTTCGTCGAGGGCACGAACGGCAAGAAGACCGGCCATTGGGAGTTGGAGACCAAGGGCGAGCATGGCGGGCGCATCGAAGGCACCTTCGTCGTCATGGGCACGGGCTGCCTTTCGACTCCGAACAAGCCCAAGATCGACGGCTTGGACGACTTCTCCGGCGAGGTCTACCACACCGGATTCTGGCCCCATGAAGAGGTCGACTTCACGGGCAAGCGGGTCGCCGTGATCGGCACCGGCTCGTCCGCGATCCAGGCGATCCCGGAGATCGCCAAGGAGGCCGCGCATCTCACGATTTTCCAGCGCACGCCCAATTACACGATCCCGGCCCAGAATCATCCCCTCGACCCGAAGGAATACGGGGAGATCAGGGCACGCTACGGGGAGTTGCGCGAGACGGCGAAGAAGCAGCCCAACGGCCTGATCTACGACCGCAGCCCCAGGACCGCCCTGGAGGTCTCGGCGGAAGAGCGCCGGGCCGAGTTCGAGCGGCGTTGGGCGAAAGGCGGCACCAATTTCATTGCCTCCTTCAACGACGTGATGATGAATACCGAGGCCAACGAACTGGCGGCCGAGTTCGTGCGCGGCAAGATTCGAGAGATCGTCAAGGATCCGAAGACCGCGGAAATCCTCACGCCCCACAACATCATCGGCTGCAAACGGCTCTGCGTGGATACCAATTATTGGGCCACCTACAACCGCGACAATGTCGATCTGGTGGATGTGAGAAACGACCCCGTCGAAGGCATCGTGACCGAGGGCGTGAAGGCCCATGGCAAGGTCTTCGAGGTCGATGCCCTGGTCCTGGCGACCGGCTTCGATGCCATGACCGGGACCTTGATTCGCATGAACATTCGCGGTCGCGGCGGCTTGCCGCTCAAGGAGAAATGGGCCGATGGGCCGCGCAACTATCTCGGCCTGACGGTCGCCGGATTCCCCAATATGTTCACGGTGACCGGGCCGGGCAGCCCCTCGGTGCTGGCCAATATGATCCCGGCGATCGAGCAGCATGTCGATTGGATCGCCGATTGTCTGGCCTATCTGACCGAGAAGAGCATCGGGGAGATCGAGCCGATCGAGGACGCAGAGAGCGAATGGATGGACCATGTCCGCGTGGTCGGCGAGGCCTCGCTCCGCTCCCAATGCGATTCCTGGTATGTCGGCGCCAACGTGCCCGGCAAGCCGCGCATTTTCATGCCCTATATCGGCAGCGTCCCGGAATACGCCCGGCGCTGCAACGAGGCCGCAGCCAAGGGCTACGAGGGCTTCCGTCTGGCGTAAGGCCAGGCGGTTTCGCCCGGCCGTTCGATCGCGGCCGTCAGGCCTTGGCGAAGCGGTCGATGCTGAAGGCGTCGATCGGGATATTGCTCTGCCCGGCGGTGATCAGTTCGGACAGGACGCTGCCGACGGCGGGCCCCAGGTTGAAGCCATGGGCCGAGAAGCCGAAGGCATGGAAGCAGGCTTCCTCGGTCTTGCTGGGCGAGATCACGGGCATGGCGTCGGCCATCCGCCCCTCGATCCCGGCCCAGGACCGGACGATGCGCGCACCCTTGAGTTTCGGGAACATCTCGGTCGCGATCTTGGCGTTATAGGCCAGCTTCTTGTAATCGAGCACCGTGGTTTCGGCATCGCGGTCGGCCGTGCCGCGATAGCCGCCGCCGATGATGATCGTGCCGTTGGGCACCTGCTTGATCGAGAGGATGCGGTCGGTCGCGCCCATCACGCCGCGAATAATCGGCGGCATGCGCGCGGTCACCATCAGCATCGGCGCGATGGTCTCCATCGGCACTTCCTCGCCCATCTGGTCGGAGATGCGGTCGCCCCAGGCCCCGGCCGTGTTGACCAGAACGGGCGCCTGGAATTCCCCGGCATCGGTGCGCACGGTCCAGACTCCGGCGGCGCGCGAGACCTTCTCGACCCTGACGCCTTCCATGATGGTCTGGCCGAGATTGCGCGCCTTGCGGGCGAAGGCGGTGGTTGTGCGGAAGGGATTCGCATGGCCGCAGTCGGGGGCGTAGATCCCGCCCACGCAATGCTCGGCCACGTCGGGCTCCAATTGCCGCAACTCGTATTGGTCGATCAGCTGCTCGTGTTCATGGCCCAGGGCGCGAACCGTGTTGAAGCGCTCGCGCAGCTTCTCCATCTCGGCTTCGTTCTCGGCGATCTTCATGCGCCCGTTCGAAATGAAGCCGCAGTCGTCGTCGACCAGGGATTCCATGTCGTGCCAGATTTCCAGGCTCAGCGCGCTCAAGGGCAGTTCGCTCGGGAAGCGGCCGATCCGGCTGACCCCGCCCGCGTTGACGCCGGAGGCGTGACGGCCGGGATAGTTTTTTTCGATCAGCAGGGCGCGAACGCCCTTGAGGCCCAGATGCACGGCGGTCGAGCAACCCTGGATGCCGCCGCCGATGATGATGACCTCGGGATTACGGGCGGATTCGCTCATGACTTGGCCCCTGGCGCATTGGGTTCCGTGGGCAACGCGGCCTCGGGCGGGATGGTGCCGTCGCCGAAACCCATGATTGCGTTCAGATCGACCGGACGGGCCGGGGGGCGCAGGCGGAACGGGCCGATCTTTGCCGGATCGACGCCATGCACCTCGGCCATCAGCTCGGTTGCGGTCAGCATGCAGAGCCGGCCCTGGCAGGGCCCCATGCCGCAGCGCGACTGCGATTTCAGCGAATTGAGGTTGGTCAGACCGAGCCGGGCCTGGCGCCGAATCTCGCCCGCCGTCACCTCTTCGCAACGGCAGGCCAGGGTGGCGTCGTCCTGCGGGCGGCGCATCGCGTCGGCCGGCCGGTAGAGCGCGTCGAGAAACGGACGGGCGCGCAGTTGATCCCGCAGAGCGGTGCGTTCGGCTGTTGCGCGCTCGTCGCGCTCGCCTTCGGTGATCCGAGCCATCCGCCGGGCAATCTCCAACACGGCCAGCCGGCCGGAATGCTCGGCCGCGACGGCACCGCCGATTCCCGCGCCGTCGCCGGCGAGGGCGATACCATCCAAATTGGTGCCGCCCCAGGGATCGGTCGCGGGCCGCCAGCAGAGCTGCGTGGCGTCCCAGTCATGGGCGATGCCGGTCGCCATGGCGAGATTCGGATTGGGCACGACCCCCTGATGGAGCAGGAGGAGGGGCGTTTCGACCCTTTCGGTCTTGCCGTGGGATTGGAACTCGAGTGCGTTGGCCCGGCCGTCGCCATGGACGTGCAGGCCGGTCGCGCCCCGATGGAAGGGGACGCCCGAGGCTTTGATCGCGCGCAGCAGGGCGAGGCCTTTTTCGAGATAGCCGCCGGCCGACCAGGCCGAGGGCAGGTGTGGGGCGGCATTCCAATAGTTGCGGCGCGGCGTGGTTTCGACGATGGCACCCGGCCGCACCCCGGCGTGGAGATACTGGCCGGCAAGCTGGAAGAGCAGGGGGCCGCTGCCGGCCAGGACAACGCCGTCCTCGGCCACCATGCCGGCCGATTTCATCAAGGTCTGGGCGGCCCCGGCGGTCATCACCCCGGGCAGGGTCCAGCCGGGAATGGGGAAGGGCCGTTCCATGGCGCCCGTGGCGAGCAGGACATGGTCGGCCGCGACCTCCTTGCCTTCGCCCGCGCGGGTCATGGTTATCGTCCGGTCCGCCCGGATCTGCCAGACCACCGCGCCGCCGGCGAGTTCGGCCGAGGAGCGCCCGAAGGCCAGGGCCAGTTCGATGCCGCGCCGGTACTCCGGGCCCAGGGGGGCGAGATCGGCCAGGCCCGGCTGTTCCACCGCGCGGTAGATCTGGCCGCCCGGGGTTTCCTGCTCGTCCAGCACCAGGACGTCGATGCCGAGTTCCGCGGCCAGGGTCGCACCCGCCATGCCGGCGGGGCCTGCGCCGATGACCGCGAGATCGTGGCGCGCCTTCATGCGCCGGGCTCCAAAGGTGCGCCGTCCCAGTCCTGGCACTCGATCACCATGCCCTCGCGCAGGGGAGTCAGGCAGGCCTGCTGGTTGGGCGCGCCGTCGATCACGACCAGGCATTCATAGCAGGCGCCCATCATGCAATAGGGCGCACGCGGGCTGGCGCTGACCGCCGAGGCGCGGGTCCGGGCAAGCCCGGCCGCCAGCATCGCCGAGGCAACGCTTTGGCCCGCCGGCACCCGATGGGCGCGACCC
>JAQCGR010000102.1 GCA_027619995.1 Pseudomonadota bacterium
TTGAATCAGAAATCCCGATCCAACGGAATCCCCTATTTCGATTCACGCAGATCGGATGATGCTCTAGATATACGGCCGTGGGCCAGTGAATCCCAGAGAGCGGCGGCTTTGCGGGGTGGATCCCGGGAGGGATCAGCCCCCTGTGACGCTCATATGGCGGGAGACGGAGCCCGCTTCGCGCCGTCGGTCGATGACGAAATCATGGCCCTTGGGCTTGCGGGTGATCGCTTCGCGGATGGCTTCGAGCAGCTTTTCGTCCGATTCGCTGGCGCGCAAGGGTGCGCGCAGGTCGGCGGCGTCTTCCTGGCCCAGGCACATGAACAAGGTGCCGGTGCAGGTCAGGCGAACCCGGTTGCAGGCCTCGCAGAAATTATGGGTCAGGGGTGTGATGAAGCCGAGCCGCTGGCCGGTTTCGCGCACCGTGAAATAGCGGGCCGGCCCGCCGGTCGTATAGTCGGTCTCGTCCAGGGTCCACTGCTTGCGCAGATTCGCGCGGACCATGGACAGCGGATAATACTGGTCGACCCGCTGTTCGCCGATATCGCCCATCGGCATGACTTCGATGATGGTCATGTCGAAGCCCTGATCGCCGCACCAGGCGATCATCTTGTCGAGTTCCCCGACATTGATCTCGCGCAGGGCGACGGCGTTGATCTTGACGGCGAGGCCGGCGCGCTTGGCGGCCTCCAGCCCGGCCATGACCTTGTCGAATTTGCCCCAGCGGGTGATGTCCAAGAACTTGTCCGGATCCAGGGTGTCGAGGGACACGTTGATGCGGCGCACCCCTGCATCCACCAACTCGTCGGCGAATCGGGCCAGCTGGCTGCCATTGGTCGTGAGGGTCAACTCGTCCAGGGCGCCCGAGTCCAGATGCCGGCCGAGGCCGCGAATTAGGCTCATCACATTGCGGCGGACCAGCGGCTCGCCGCCGGTCAGACGCAGCTTGCGCACACCCAGACCGATGAAGGCGCTGCACAGGCGGCCGAGCTCCTCCAGGCTGAGGACTTCAGCCTTGGGCAGGAAGGTCATGTCTTCGGCCATGCAATAGACGCAGCGGAAATCGCAGCGATCCGTCACGGAGACCCGCAGATAGGTGATGGCCCGCGCGAAGGGATCGACCAGTGGGGCCGGCCGAGCATGCTCAAGAGCGGTATCCGGGGCGATGTCGTCTGCCTGTTTTTTCATCTGCTCATATCGTATTGCGGGCCCGTGGTTGAGCCGCCGGACCTTAACATACGTCGGCCATGGCGAGTTTCAATCGCCGGCCTCAAGACCCCGGGGCCAGATAGTTCGCGAAGAAAAGCTGCTGGCCGTCGACCCGGTAGCTCGCGATCGCGCCCTGGCCTTCATCCGAAGTCAGCCAAGTCATGAAACGCCGCGCGTCGACCGCTTTCACATGGGGAAAGCGCTCCGGATTGACGGTGATGACGCCGTATTGGTTGAACAGGCGTTGGTCGCCCTGGACCAGGACTTCGAGATCGCCCTTGTTGCCGAAACTGACCCAGGTGCCGCGATCGGTCAGGGCATAGGCATCGAGGCCGGATGCCGTGTTGAGGGTCGCCCCCATCCCGGAGCCGGTTTCGCGATACCAGGTGCCGGAGGCGTGTTTGGGATCGGTGCCAGTTTCCGCCCAGAGGCGCAGTTCGGCCCGATTGGTGCCGCTGTCGTCGCCGCGCGAGGCGAAGATCGCCCTGGCTTGGGCAATCCTGGCGAGGGCGGCGGGCGCGTCGCTCATCCCGCGCACCCCGGCGGGGTCACCGGACGGGCCGACGATGATGAAGTCGTTGTACATCACGCGCCGCCGTTCCGTGCCGTAGCCCGCGGCGACGAAAGCCTGCTCGGCGGCTTCGTCATGGACGAACAGGACGTCCGCATCGCCCGCCTTGGCAATGCGGATTGCCTGCCCGGTGCCGACCGCGACGACATGGACTATGATGCCGGTCTCTTCGGTGAAGCGGGGCATCAGGGCTTCGAACAAGCCGGAATTCGCGGTCGATGTGGTCGAGGCGACGACGATCGTTCTCTCGTAATCCGCGGAGACCCCGGAAGCGTTCAATGCCAGGCCGAGGATCAATCCGACGGCAATCAATGCGTGTTTGATCTTGATCGCTCCCTCTCCAACGCCGTGTCGCTCTTAGACCAGGATTTCGCCGCGCAGAAAGGCCGCAGCCTGTTCGGTCGAGGGGCAATTTAAGAACTGCTTGGCCGGCGCCCGCTCGATAAGGCGGCCATTGTGCAGGAAGAGCACCTCATCGGCCAGCCGCTTGGCTTGGCCCAGATCGTGGGTCGTCATGACGATCTTGGTGCCACCTTCATGGATCGCCTGAATCATTGTCTCGACGGCGCGCACGGCCGCCGGGTCAAGGCTGGCCGTGGGTTCGTCGAGGAACAGGACTTCCGGATTGAGGGCCCAGGCGCGGGCAAGGGCGAGCTTCTGCTGCTCACCGCCCGACATCATGCGCGCGGGGCGGTCGCCCAACCCCGCCAACCCGGCGCGGGTCAGGGCTTCTTCCACCCGTCCCGGCCGCGCGGCCCGCGGCACGCCCCTCACCGCCAAAGCGTAGCTCACATTCGCGGCCGCCGAACGGCGGAGCAGGACCGGTCGCTGAAAGACCATGGCCTGGCGCAGTTTGGCCTGGGCCGCGCCGGGCCCCTTCCAGGTCACGGTGCCGGCAGTCGGCACGATCAGGCCATGGGCGAGGCGCAGGCAGAGGCTCTTGCCCGCGCCGTTGGGGCCGAGGATCACGGTGCGCGACCCGGCGGCGATCTCCACCGACAGGGATTCGATCAGCGCGCGGCCGGCGACGGCATAGAACAGGCCTTCGATCGCCAATGGGAGGATGGTCGGGGGCAGGATGGTCGGTGTGCCCATCGTTCAGCCCTGCGCCCGCACGACCATGTCGCGCAGGATCTGCGCGGCGGCGTTGACCGCGAAGGACACGGCGAGCAGGACGAGGCCCAAGGCCAGGGCAAGGGCCAGATCGCCCTTGCTGGTTTCGAGGGCGATGGCCGTGGTCATGACCCTGGTCAGGTGGTCGATATTGCCGCCCACGATGATGACCGCGCCGACCTCCGCGCTGGCCCGGCCGAAGCCGGCCAGAAAGGCGGTCAGCAGGGTGATGCGCCCATCCCACAGCATGGTCCAGACCGCGCGCCGCGGCGTCACCCCGAGCGAGATGAGCTGCTCGCGATATTCGAACCAGAGATCCTCGACCGTCTGGCGGGTCAGGGCGGCGATGATGGGCATGACCAGGATGACCTGGGCGACGATCATCGCGCCGGGCGTGAAGAGCAGGCCGAGCACGCCCAGCGGCCCGCCGCGCGAGAGCATCAGATAGACAGTCAGCCCGACGACCACCGGGGGCAGCCCCATCAGGGCATTGATGGCGATGACGACCGCCCGGCGGCCGGGGAAGGCGAACACCGCGAGGGCGGCGCCCAGGGGCATGCCGAGCACGGCGCGCTGAGGCTCACGCGCAGGGAGAGCCCGACGATCTCCATCAGGTCCGGGTTCGCCGAGACGATCATCATGAGAGCGGTGTGGAACGCGTCGCCGAATTCGTTCATCGCCCTGTCATTTGCCTCGCGATCGGATGCCGGCGTTCATAGCACAGGGCGGGCCGTCGATTCACCGTTCCCTGCGGCTTCTCGAAAATCCGTCCGTTGCCGGGGGTAAGGCGCAACCGTTGCACCGGCCAGCGCTCTCGCTTGTGCGCCTTCCCTGGCCAACCCATATTGGGCCAGAGGAGGACGATATGGCGGAGAACTGGATCCGGCCCAATCCCGAGGACCCGCGCCTGACCGAATCGGTGACCGGGCTGGATCAGGACGGCCGCGCAATCGAGACCCGGGTCGTCGTCGAACGGCCCCTGACCCTGTTCCTCAACGACCAGGAAATCGTCACCGTGATGACGGTGGGCGACTATCCGGAAGAACTGGCCCTCGGCTTTCTGCTCAACCAGAACATGCTGCGCCGGGACGACGCGGTGACGGGCATCGACCTGGACGACGAATTGGGCGTCGTCGTCGTGCGCACGGCGCGGCAGACCGATTACGAGGAAAAGATGAAGAAGAAGGTGCGCACCTCGGGCTGCGCCCAGGGCACCGTCTTCGGCGATGTGATGGAGAGCTTCGAATCGGCCCGCCTGCCCGAAGGGGCGGAATTGCGCACCTCCTGGCTCTATGCCCTGTCGAAAGCGATCAACACGACCCCGAGCCTGTATCTGGCGGCCGGCGCGATCCATGGCTGCGTGCTGTGCCGTGAGGACCGGCCGCTGGTCTATATGGAGGATGTCGGCCGGCATAACGCGGTCGACAAGATCGCGGGCCATATGTGGCGCAACGGCGTCGCTGCGGCGGACAAGATTTTCTATACGACCGGCCGCCTAACCAGCGAGATGGTTATCAAGACGGTCCAGATGGGCATTCCGATCCTGGTCTCCCGGTCGGGCTTTACCGCCTGGGGGGTTGCACTCGCCCGCCAGGCCAATCTGACCCTTGTGGGGCGCGCCAAGGGCAAGCGTTTCGTGGCCCTGGCCGGGGAGGAGCGGTTGCGCTTCGATGCCGATCCCGAAGCGGTGCCGGAGGAGGGACGACGGATGCAGCGCAAGGCGAGCCTGAGCGAGGGCGCGGCATGAACCAGAAAGCGCCGCCGGTTTGTGGCGTGCTGCTCGCCGGGGGGCAATCGCGCCGCATGGGCGGGGGCGATAAATGTCTGCGCGCGCTCGGCGATCGCACGATCCTGTCCCATATCGTCGAGCGCGCCCGGCCCCAGGTCGATACCCTGGTGCTGAACGCCAATGGCGATCCCGATCGCTTCGCGGCATACGGCCTGCCCGTGATCGCCGACCGTTTCGCGGGGTTTGCCGGGCCGCTGGCGGGTGTCCTGACGGGGATGGAATGGGTGCACGAGCATGCGCCGCATTGCTCGTTGATCGCGACGATTCCGACAGATGCGCCGTTTTTTCCCAGCGATCTGGTTGAGGTGTTGGAAGAATCCCTGCGCCTGGGCGGTGCGGAACTGGCCTGTGCCGCATCCGATGGCCGCCCGCATCCCGTCTTCGGCCTCTGGCCCGTTCGCCTTGCGCCGGCGCTGCGCGCGGCCCTGGAGGACGGCGTGCGCAAGGTCGACGAATGGACCGGCGCCTATCGCTTGGTCGAGGTCGAGTTTCCGGCCTCCGGCTTCGATCCCTTCTTCAACACCAATCGGCCCGAGGATCTGGAAGAGGCCGAACGTCTGCTTGCCGCGCAGGGCTGACCGCTCCTCGACCGGACCCCGCGCTTTACAATCGCGCATGACCGGGATGGGATGAAGTTTCCTTGAGGGAGGAAACGGACATGGCTGTGGAACGCCACGAAGCGGTGGTCGTCGGCGGCGGGATCGCCGGCCTGGCGGCCGCCTGGGCCCTGCGCGACCGGGACGTGGTTCTGCTCGAGGCCGAGGATCGGCTGGGCGGGCGAATCTTCAGCAAAAAGCGCGAACCGCATTGGATGACCGTGGGCGCCCATTTCATCGGCGGTCTGGATTCGCCGGTCGGGCAGATCGCCGAAGAACTGGGCCTGGAGAAAATCAAGGCCGAGGGCGAGATGGCCACGGTCTGGATGAACGGCAAACTGGTGCGCGGCGGGCGTTTCGAGACCTACCCGTTCCGCCTGCCGCTTTCCCTCGGCGGCCGCATTTCCCTGATCCGGGCCGGCCTGCGTCTGATGATGGCCAATCGGCGCGTGCGCCGCATTATCGACGATCCCCTCCATGGCCATCAGGGCTTCGACGGCGAAACCGTGGAAGCGCCGGGCGACCCGAAACTCGACGGCAAGACTTTTGCCGATGTTCTGGGAAAACTGCACCCCCAGGTCGAATCGATCATGCGCACCATGGTCAATCGGGTGACGGCCGAAACCCATGAGATGAGTGGGCATTTCGGCGCTTCGGTGGTCGGCAATCTCTGGGCCGATGCGGCGATGCTGCGCGAGACGATCCCCGGCGGACTGGGCGAAGTGGTCGATGCGATGAGCGCCCGGATGGGCAACCGCCTGGTCACGGGGGCGCCTGTCGACGCGGTCGAACATGGCCCGGACGGGGTCACGGTGCGCGCCCGGCAGGGCGGCGAGGACATCACGATCCAGGCCGATTACGTGATCATGGCGACCCCCGCGCCGATCACCCGGCGGATGGTCTCGGGCCTGTCGGAGGACAAGGCCGCCGCGCTCGACGCGGTGCGCTACGGCCCCTACATCATCATGTCCGCCATCACCGATGAGCTGGGGCCGATGCCCTATGACGATATCTACATGGTCGGGGTGATCGATCGCTCTTTCTGCATGTTCTACAACCTGATGAATCCGCTGCGGAAAGCGGGCCAGCCGCGCACACCTGGCGGGGCCATCAATGTCCATACCGGGGCCAATCAGGCGGCCGGCCAATGGGACATGACGGACGAGGCGATCCGCGATCTCTATCTCGCCGATATCGAGGAAATCTTCCCGCAGACCAAGGGTATCGTGAGCGAGGCCTGGGTCCACCGCTGGACGCACGGCTATCCCTTCTGGGCGCCCGGCCATTTGAATCACCAGGCGGCCCTGGCCCGGCCGGAAGGGCGGCTGCATTTCGCGGGCGATTATGTCGGCTATGCCTCGACCGGGCCGACCAGCCATTCGGGCTATATCGCCGCGCGGGCGGTGCGCAAGGCGCTCGAAACCGCCTAGGCGGTTAGACCCAGATCGCCGCGCGCCAGCGCCAGGCGGCGAGAATCGTCATACCCGCCCCGATCAGGGCGCAGATCCAGACCGTGGCGGTAAAGCCGACCGCCTCGATCCCCTGGCCCATCGCCAGCAACCCCATGGGAAGGCCGTAGACGGCCAGCATCCGCACCCCCATGACCCGGGCCCGGAAGCGTGCGGAGGCTTCGCGCAGCAGGGCTGTGGACATGGAGATCATCGCGAGGCTCTGCACCATGCCCATCACCGCGAGGATGGGGAGGCCGAGGGATAGCGTCTCGACCAGGGCGAAACTGGCGAGCAGGGCATACCAGACCAGGATGTTCAGGATCATCACGCGGGTCGAATAGCGCCGCGCACCCGTGATCGTGGCGACGATGGAGCCGACCAGCGCGCCCCCGGCCACCGCCGCAGCCATATAGCCGAGGCCGGTCTCGTCGGTGCCGTAGATGTCCTTCGCGACATAGGGCAGCAGGGCCATGGTGAAGGGGTAGGCCGTCAGATTGACCAGGAAGGCCAGCCACATCAGGGCGAGTACGGTCGGCGCGTTGCGGACATAGGCGATGCCGTCGCGCAGTTCGCGCCACTGGCTCGGCCGCGGTGCTGGACGGGCGGCGACCGGCGTTTCGCCGGCCTTGTCCTCGTCCCCCGGGTCTCCCGGCGTATGACGCGACACGCCGAGCGTCAGCAGCAGGCCGGCGGCATAGAAGGCCGTCACGGCGACATAGGCGACACCCAGGCCCATGACCGCGAAAAGCCGGGTGCCGACGAGGGCGCCTGCGATCTTGGCCGAATCCTGGGTCGCGCGGGCCAGGCCCATCGCGCCGGTCAGATGGCTCCCGGGAATGGTATCGCCGATAAGAGCGTAGCGCAGGACCAGATCCGAGGGCCGGATCAACCCCGAGAAGAAGGCGACGGCGAAAGCGGCATAAGGCGTGACCAGACCGGTCAGGCCGAGGGTCATCAGAACCGCAGCCAGGAGGGTATAGGCCGTGCGCATGGCGGCCAGGGTGGTGCGCCGCCCGAGGCGGTCGCTCGCGATGCCGAACAGGGGCGAGAGCAGGGTGCCGAGGAACTGGAGCGAGCCGAAGACCGTCAGCATCAGCACGGACTCCGTCGCGACCAGGACGTACCAGCCGAGGATCAGGGTCTCCATCTCGAAGGCCCAGGAGGTCAGCATGTCGGCCGGCCATTGAAAGCGGAAACTTCGCACCCCGAAGGGAGCGAGTGCGACGGCACCGGCCCGCCCGGCCATATCGATCAATCTCGCCATGTCAGGTGGTCTCGCCGGTCGTCGAAATCGGCTGACGTAGGATAATTGGTGGCAAGCGCCTCGTCATGCGATCTGGGTGCGGAATGGATCGAGCCAGAAGGTAAATTTCATTCCGCCCCTATGGGCAGCGCAGGTGGCTCTCGTCGCCGTCGGCGCGGCGCCAGGTGAAGCGGTCGGGTTCGGCCGTGGCTTCGAGTGTCATGCCGTAGGCCGCCTCGAAGACCGGCATGGGCGGCTCGATGCGGTCGAAGCGCAGAGTCATGTTGGCGCCGTCGTATTGCAGCACCGTGTAGCTGACCCAGCGGGTGATCTCGCCGCCCTCGAACAGGGTGATGACGAGTTCGGTCCCGTCCAGGTCGAACTCGCTGTAGCGCGCCTCGCAATCGCCTGTCGCTTCGCTGCGCCAGCGGCCCCGCAATTCGGGCAGGGGCATGGTCGCGGCGGCAGGATCGGCAACGGCATCCGGCGTCGGGACGGGGACCGGCGCGGCCACGGATGGCGGCGCGGGAGCGGGAGCAGGCGATGCCGGGGCCGGCTGAGGGGCGGGGGCAATGCCAAGTTCCGCGTCGATCCGGTTGAGATACTCACGCGCGGTCGGATCCTCGCGCAGTGTCAGACCGGCCGAGAAGCGGTCCCGCGCGGTCAGCAGATCGCCGGCGCGCCAAGCCTCGAAACCCTGGAGAAAAAAGGCGTCCGCGTCCTGGGCGGGTGCGGTGGCCGGCAGAAGCAGGGCGAGCGCGATCACCGCGCAGGCAATAAAGCCCGCGCGGGGACGGCCCGTGCGGCAAGCTATTCCGCGGCCTCGGCGGAGGCTTCGGCTTTTTCGACTCTGGCTGCGCAGAATTTGAACTCCGGTATCTTGCCGAAAGGGTCCAATGCTTGGTTGGTCAGCAGATTGGCCGCCGCTTCGGCAAAGGCGAAGGGGATGAAGATAGCACCTTTCGGCACGGCGCCATCGGCCCTTGCCTTGAGTTCGATCGCACCGCGCCTTGTGGCGACACG
Source organism: Pseudomonadota bacterium (assembly GCA_027619995.1). Classification (GTDB taxonomy): domain Bacteria; phylum Pseudomonadota; class Alphaproteobacteria; order CADEGL01; family CADEGL01; genus JABIRQ01. The sequence goes on from JAQCGR010000102.1 coordinate 8,993, forward strand.
GATGCGCTCGCCCGGCGCCACGCCCAGGCGGGTTAACTCGTCCGGCGCCAAGCTGGCCACCGCCTCGGGTTCCAGCCTGTCGAGCACGCTGGCCCGGCGGGTGATCGCGCCGGTATGCCAATGTTCGAGCTGGCGGCCCGTGGTCAGAATCCAGGGGAACTCCGCGTCCGGCAGTTCGTCGGGCGGCAGGACATCGGCGGCGACCATCTTGCCGCGCCCGGTCGGAGTCGGGAAACGGTCGCCGAAGACGACCTCATGGCCCGGTTCGTCCGGCGAGTCGCAGGGATAGATGGCGGCGCCGTCGCGTTCCAGCCGCTCCCAGGAGATATTGGCGAGGGAGGGCATGCAGCGCTCCATCTCGGCATAGACCTCACGCGGATGGCCATAGGTCCAATCGAGGCCCAGGCGGCGGGCAAGCTGGATCGTGATCCACCAGTCCTGCCGGGCCTCGCCAGGCAGGGGCAGGGCGGCGCGGCCGATCTGGATCTGGCGGTTGGAGTTGGTGACGGTGCCGTCCTTTTCGGGCCAGGCCGAGGCGGGCAGGACGACATCGGCATAGTTCGCCGTCTCGGTCAGGAATATGTCCTGGACGACGAGATGATCGAGTCCGGCCAGAGCCTCGCGCGCGTGCCCGACATTGGGGTCAGACATGGCCGGGTTCTCGCCCATGATGTACATGCCGCGGATCTCCCGCCGATGGGCCGCGTCCATGATCTCGACCACGGTCAGGCCCGGCTCGGCAGAGAGCGGCGTGTTCCACAATTCCTCGAACATGCGGCGCTTTTCATCGTTGCGCGTGCTGACATAGTCGGGGAAGACCAGCGGGATCAGCCCGGCATCGGATGCGCCCTGCACGTTGTTCTGGCCGCGCAGGGGATGCAGGCCCGTGCCGTCGCGCCCGACCTGGCCGCACATCAGGGCGAGGGAGATCAGACAGCGCGCGTTGTCGGTGCCGTGGGTATGCTGGGAGATGCCCATGCCCCAGAAGATGATCGCCGTGCGCGCACCGGCATAGGTACGGGCGACGGTGCGCAGGGTCTCGGCCTCGATGCCGCAGATCTCGGCCATCTGTTCCGGCGCGTAGTCGGCGAGATGGGTCTTGAGCTGCTCGAAACCCTCGGTATGGGCTTCGACATATTGCCGGTCATAGAGCCCTTCCTCGACGATCACATGCATGATCGCGTTCAGCATTGCGACATCGCTGCTGGGCTTGAACTGGAGCATATGGGCGGCGTGGCGCTTCAGGGCCTGGCCGCGCGGGTCCATCACGATCAGGGTCGCGCCGCGCTTGACCGCCTGCTTGAGATAGGTCGCCGCGACCGGATGGTTCACGGTCGGATTGGCGCCGATCACCACGATCA
>JAQCGR010000103.1 GCA_027619995.1 Pseudomonadota bacterium
ATCTAACCCACTGAATTATATGTAAGAAATAGACGAAAGCCGCATCAAATGGTTCGGTTACATGGGAAATGCGCGCTAGAGACAGCGAAGACAGCCAAGGGCGGCTTCGCGCTGTTGACTCGGCAGCCCGCGATGCCTTGCCAAATCAGGTTAAAGGTGAGATTTTCACCCGGAATCGTTGCGGCATTTCGTGCGATACCGGTCAGGGCGAGGCATCGGACGAAGAGGCCATGTTCGGGAGTGATGGCCGATGTCCGGCCCCGATCGAGTCGGCGGTAGAATTTACGGAGAGCGTATCAGTGTCAGAAAAATCCAGCTTCCGGTGCGTCATTCTGGGCGAAGAGGGAACTCTTGCCGCGCGTTGCGGCGAGGTGTTGCGGGAGGCCGGGCACGATATTCTGCTGATGGTCACGCCCTCGGCCGATATCGCGGCCTGGGCGCGGGCGTCGGATGTGCCGGTGGCCTCACCCGACGACGATCTGGGCGCCCGGCTGGAAGCCCTGGAATTCGAGCACCTCTTCAGCATCGCCAATTGGCGCCTGCTCGATGCGGGTATTCTGGCGCGCCCGCGCGGCATGGCGATCAACTATCACGATTCGCCGCTGCCGGCCTATGCCGGCGGCAATGCCACGGCCTGGGCGCTGCTCCACGGCGAAACCGAGCATGGCATTGCCTGGCATCGGATGACGGAACAGGTCGATACCGGCGATATCCTGGCCCAACGGCGTTTTCCGATCGAGCCGGGCGAAACGACCGCCAGTCTGAACGCCAAATGCTACGAGGCGGCTGTCGCCGCCTTTCGGGATCTGGTCGAAGGTTTGGAATCGGAAAGCCTGCGTCCGGTTTCTCAGGCCAAGGACGGCGCATCTTATTTCGCCCGCTTCCGGAAACCGGAAGTCGGCGGGGTCCTGGACTGGCGCCGCGAGGCGGTCGAGTTGGAGCGTCTGGTGCGGGCCTGCGATACCGGGCCGCGCCGCAATCCCTTTGCCGCGGCCAAGCTGCTGGTCGGGAAGGGGGCTTGGCTCGTCCGCGCGGCCGAAGCGGTCGGCGACGAAGGCGAGAGCCAAGCGCCCGGCACGGTGACGGCGATCGGCGAGGGTCGGGTGGAGGTCGCCACGGCCCGGGGCCGCTTGAGGCTCATGCGCTGCGACGCGCTCGACCGGTCGGCCGAATCCCTGGGCGAAGCCATCCGCAAGCTCGCCCTCGGCGTCGGCAGCGTCTTGCCGATACTGGGTGACGAGGACCTTCGCCGTCTGGACGAAAGCCTGGCCCGGAGCGGCCGGTACGAAACGCGCTGGGCTAACCAGTTGGCCGGTTTCGAGGCCCTCGATCTCCTGCCGCCGCCGCGCGACACCGGTCGGCCCGAGGGACGGGACACCGGCACGCGCTACCGCGCAGTGTCTGCGAGCCTGCCGGCCGCGTTGAGCGGAGAGCGGGCGGGGGCGGCGCTTGCGCTGTATTTCCTGCGTCTGGCCGATCGCGAGACCATCGACCTGATGGGCGTGCCCGATCCGGAACCCGATGCCCTGGCGCCGCTGATGGCCGAGGCGCTGCCGATCCGTCTGGACGCCGGCCGCGCCGCGCCTGTCGCGACGGCTCTGGGGGCTCTCGAGGCGGATCTCGCCGCGGCCTGGGAGCGCGGCGCCTTTCCGCGCGATCTGCTCTGGCGCTACCCGGATATCCTGGGCCTCGGCGCGGCCCTCCCGGCCTCGCCCTTTCTGCTCATGCGCGGCGCGGCCGAAGCACGCGCGAACACGGTGGTCTGCGGCCTGGCTGCCGGAGAAGTGCAGTTTGCCGTCGACAGCTGGCGCTTCGATTTCGGCGCGGTCGAGGCCCTGGCGCACCGGTTCGAGGCCTTCGCCGCCCAATTGGGTGCCCAGGCGCAGGAATCTGTCGGCGCCTTGTCGCTTCTCCCGGAGGCCCAAAGGGAGACGGTCCTGGAGGCTTGGAACCGGACCGAATACCCGACTGATCGCGAAACACCCCTTATCCGGCGGATCGAGGGCCATGCCCGGGCGGCACCGGACGCGGTGGCGCTGGACGACGGCACCGACCGCCTGGGCTACGGCGCGCTCGACGCCTGGGCCGGGCGGATTGCGGCGCGGCTCGCCGAGGCCGGGGTCGGGGCTGGGGGAGTTGGGGGCGGCCGTGTCGCCGTCCTGATGGATCGCGGCCTGGCGCTGCCGGCGACCCTGCTCGGCGCGCATAAGGCTGGCGCCGCCTATGTTCCGCTCGATCCCGTCCATCCCGACGACCGCCTCGCCGAGATTCTCAGCGATTGCGAGCCATCCGCCATCATTTCGTCCCCATCCCAACTTGCACGCGCCCGGCGGCTGGCCGGCAAGGTCCCGGTGATCGACGCCGCCGCCGCGCGCGACGGGGAGGGGGGCGCCAGTTTCGATTCGGCGCCGCTCGGCGCGGCGGATATCGCCTATGTCATTTACACCTCGGGTTCGACCGGAAAGCCCAAGGGCTTGGCGATCAGCCAGGGCAATCTCGTGAACTACGTGGAATGGGCGGCGCGGCAATATCCGGCATCGCCAACCGACGCCTTCGCGCTCTTCACCTCGATTGCCTTCGACCTGACCGTCACCTCGGTCTTCGTGCCGCTGACCACGGGCGGGACGGTGCGGATCTATCCGGAGGAACGGGCCGGCGCGCGCCCGACCGTGCTCGATGTGTTCGAGGATGATGCGGTGGAAGTGGTCAAGCTGACCCCCGCCCATCTGTCGCTGGTGTTGGATGCGGGGCTGGTCCCCAAACGTATCCACACCCTGATCCTGGGCGGCGAGGACCTGCCGCGCGGCCTCGCCGCGAAGGCCCGCCACGCCTTCGGCGACCGCGTGACCCTGTGCAACGAATATGGTCCGACCGAAGCCACGGTCGGCTGCATGATCCATCGCTTCGATCCGGATAGAGATAAGGCGGCTTCCGTGCCAATCGGCAAGCCCGCCGCGAATACCGCTCTCTATGTTCTCAACGGGACGGGCCTGCCGGTGCCGCCCGGCATTGCCGGCGAGCTTCATATCGGCGGGGATGGTGTCGGCCAGGGCTATCTTGGCCGGCCCGAGATGACGGAAGAGCGGTTCCTGCCGGACCCCTATCGCGAGGGCGGGCGCATGTATCGCACCGGCGATCTCGCCCGCTGGCGCGAGGACGGGGTGATGGAATTTCTCGGCCGTATCGACGGTCAGGTGAAGCTGCGGGGCATGCGGATCGAGACCGGGGAGGTCGAAGCCCGCCTGCTGGAGCATCCGGAAATCGCCGGCTGCCTGGTCGAGATGCGCACGCCGGGCGTGGCGGTGGGCGAGATGCGCCATTGCCGGGCCTGCGGTCTGCCGGAGAACTACCCGGGCGCCGATCTGGACAGTGCGGGGCAATGCGCGACCTGCCGAACCTTCGAGCGCGACCGGCCGGATATGGAGCGCTATTTCCGTTCCCTGGACGATATGGTCGATCTGTTCACCAGTGCGCGGATGCGCAGCGGCGATGGCGGGTCGGAGGGTTACGACGCCCTGATGCTCTATTCGGGCGGCAAGGATTCGACTTACGCGCTTTATCAGCTTGTGCGCGAATACGGTCTCAAGGTCCTGGCCTTCACCTTCGACAACGGTTTCATCTCGGACAAGGCCAAGGAAAACATCGCCCATGCGGTGGAGGATCTCGGCATCGAACTGGTGACCGGCGAGACGCCGGAAATCGGCTCGATCTACCGCGACAGCCTCGAGCGCCATGCGACGGTCTGCAACGGCTGCTTCAAGACGATCTACACGATGGGCGTGAACCTGGCGCGCGAGCGGGGCATCCGCCATATCGTGACCGGCCTGTCGCGCGGCCAGATTTTCGAGACGCGCCTGGCGGACTTGTTCGCCCAGGGTGTCCGCGAGCCCGAGCAGATCGAATCGGCCGTGCTCAAGGCGCGCCAGCTCTATCACGCCCAGGACGACGCGGTCAGCCGGGCGCTAGACGTCTCCTATGTCCGCTCGGACGCGGCCTTCGACGAGGTCGAATTTGTCGATTTCTATCGCTATTCGGACGCCAGCGTTTCCGAGATTTACGATTACATCAATCGCAACGTGAACTGGGTGAAGCCGGAAACCGGCGGCTGTTCGACCAATTGCGTCATCAACGACGCAGGCATCTTCGTGCATGGCAAGAAGCGCGGTTTTCACAACTATGCCTTGCCCAACAGCTGGGAAGTGCGGCTCGGCCTCAAGAGCCGCGACGAGGCGATTGCCGAACTCAACGCGCCGATCGACGAGGGCCAGGTGCGCAAGATCCTGACCAGCATCGGTTACGGTCTCGACAGCGACGCTTCCGCGCCGGAGCGCGAATTGGTGGCCTATTACCGCAGCGCCGACGGGCGCGGCGTCGTCGGCCTCAAGGAATGGCTCGCCCGGTCCCTGCCGGACGCCATGATCCCCAGCCATTTCGTGCCCCTGCGCGAATTTCCGCTGACCCCCAACGGCAAGATCGACCGCCGCAAGCTGCCGCCGCCCGGGCGCAGCGAAAGGCGGGGCGGGAACGGCCGCGCGCCGAGCACGGAGACCGAAAGGACCCTCGCCGCGATCTGGCGCGAGTTGCTCCATGTCAACGCGGTGGGGCTGGAGGACGACTTCTTCGATCTCGGCGGTCATTCCCTCTCGGCCTCGCGGTTGATCGCCAAATTGCAGGTGGAAATCGGCCTGCGCCTGCCGCTGCATCTGATGATGGAGCATTCGCGGCTGGGCGAACTGGCCGGGGCGGTGGACCGCATGGGTACGGTCCGCATCCCCGCTCCCTCCGGCGCGATGGCGGGGGCGCGCGAAGAGGGCGTGTTGTGAGGCCGGTCGACGCGCTGCTGGCGGATCTGGGCAGCCGGGACATCCGATTATGGGTGGAGGATGGCCGCCTGCGCTTCAACGCGCCGGAAGGCGCGATGACGGCCGATCTGCGCCAGGAACTGACCCGGCGAAAGGGCGAGTTGGTCGATCTGCTCGGCGCCCCGCCCGCGGAACAGGAGGTTTCGGCGCCGGTGCTCGTTCCGGACCCCGCCAAAGCCGGGGAGCCGTTTCCCCTGACCAACCTGCAGCGCGCTTATTGGATGGGGCGCAGCGACCCCGACAGTTTCGAACTGGGCGGTGTGTCCGCCCATGTCTATTTCGAACTGGAGGGCGACAGGCTCGACCTCGAGCGGTTGGAATGGGCCTGGAACACGCTGGTCAAGCGCCATGGCATGCTGCGCGCGGTGGTCGATGCCGAGGGCATGCAGCGCGTACTCGCCGATGTGCCGCCCTATCGGATCGATACCGCCGATCTGTCGGCGGCGGGTGCGACGGAGATCGCGGCCCATATCGAATCCGTCCGCGCCGATCTCTCGCATTATGTCGCGCCGGCCGATGTCTGGCCGCTCTTCGTCATTCGCGCCACCCGCCTGCCCGGAGATCGGGTGTTGTTGCATGTCAGTTTCGACGGGCTGGTCTTCGATGCTTCCTCGATCCTCCTGCTCGCGCGTGAGGCCTGGACCCTCTATTCGAGCGGGCGCGACGATCTGCCGCCCCTGAGCCTCGGATTCCGAGACTATGTCGGCGCCGTGGCCGGGGCGGAGGAAAGCGAGGAGGGGCGGCGTGCGCGCGCCTATTGGGAGGGCCGGCTGGACAGCCTGCCCGCCGCGCCCGACCTGCCCCTGGCGAAACCGCTCTCGACCATCGGCACGCCGCGCTTCACCCGGCGGGCCTTCCGCCTTGACCGCGAGCGCTGGGGCGCGATCAAGGCCCAGGCGCGGGAGGCCGGCCTGACCCCCTCGGCCCTGCTCGTCTCGGGCTTTGCCGATATCGTCGCGCTCTGGGCGCGGGAGCCGAAATTCACCATCAACCTCTCCCTGTTCAACCGCCTGCCGCTGCATCCCGAGGTCGATGTGGTGGTGGGGGATTTCACCACCCTGTCCCTGCTCGAGATCGACACGGCGACGGCGGATGGTTTCGTCGACCGCGCGCGGACCGTGCAGACGCAGCTATGGCAGGACATGGACCACCGGGCGGTCGATGGGGTCGAGGTTTTGGGCTGGCTGGCCCGGCGGCGCGGCTGGATCGGCCGGGCGGCGATGCCGGTCGTTTTCACCAGCGCCCTCGGTCTCGATGGGGTGGAGGATGGCGAGAGGGATCTGAACCCCTTCGGCAAGATCGTCCACGGCATCACCCAGACCCCCCAGGTCCTGCTCGATGTGCTGGCGATCGAACACCAGGGCGCCTTGCATTACGCCTGGGATGCGGTGGAAGACGCCTTCCCCGAGGGCATGCTGGACGCGATGTTCGATGCTTATAGCGACCTGATCGAGGCGCTGGCGTCGGAGACGGGCGCCTTGCGCCCGTTCGCGCGGCCCATTCTGCCGGCGCCCGCGCCTGAACCGCCGGTATCGCCGGTTTCGGACGATCTCCTGCAGACCGGATTCCTGCGCCAGGCGGCCGAGAAACCGGACGCGGTCGCGTTGCTGACCGCGGCTCGGGAATTCAGCTATGGCGAGCTTCTGGCCCGGACATCAGCCCTTGTCCAAGCCCTGAAAACGGTCGCCCCGCGGCCCGGCGAGCCGGTCGCCGTGGTGATGGAGAAGGGCTGGGAGCAGGTCGTTGCCGCCCTCGCGATCCTCTGTGCCGGCGGGGCCTATGTCCCAATCGACGCGGACTGGCCCGCCGAAAGGCGCAACAATGTCCTGGCCCGGACCGGCGTCCGCGCGGCCCTGGTGCAAAGCCGCCGCGCAGGCAGCGTCGCCCTGGCGGCGGGGATCGCCGAAATCATCGTGCCGGAGGATGCGCCCGATTTGGCGTCCGATTCGGCGCCCGAATCGGCGATAGCTTTCGCGGCGCCGCCGGTCGGTCCCGACGATCTCGCCTATATCATCTTCACTTCCGGTTCGACGGGGGAGCCGAAGGGCGTGATGATCTCCCATCGGGCCGCGCTCAACACCGTCGATGCGGTCAATGCGCGCTGGTCGGTGGGGGCGGAGGACCGGGTTCTGGCCCTGTCCTCCCTCGGCTTCGACCTGTCGGTCTATGACATCTTCGGCCTGCTGGGCGTCGGCGGGGCGGTCGTCCTTCCTGACCCGGGGACGGAGCGCGATCCCGAGCACTGGTTGACCCTGATGGGCCGCCACGGGGTGACCCTGTGGAACAGCGTGCCCGCCCTCATGGCCATGCTGACGGAATATCTGGCGGGCGAGACGGTGCCGGCGGCGGTGCCCTTGCGTACGGCCATGCTGTCGGGCGATTGGATCCCGCCTGCCCTGCCGGATGCCGTGCGGCGTTGTTTCCCGAATTGCCGGGTGGTCAGCATGGGCGGCGCCACGGAAGCGGCCATCTGGTCGATCGACCATGAGGTCGGGGCCGCGGAGTCGGGCTGGAGCAGCGTTCCCTATGGCCGGCCTCTGGCCAATCAGGATGTCCGGATTCTCGATCATCGATTCGCGCCGCGCCCGCCCTGGGCGGTCGGCGAAATCCATATCGCCGGTATCGGGGTCGCACAGGGCTATTGGGGCGACGCCGAGCGCTCCGCCGAGCGCTTCGTGACCCATCCGGAAACCGGCGAAACTCTCTACCGCACGGGCGATCTCGGCCGCTACCGGCCTGGCGGGGTGATTGAATTCCTGGGGCGCGAAGACCGGCAGGTGAAGATCGGCGGTTTCCGCATCGAACTGGGAGAGGTTGAGGAAGTCTTCAAGCGCCATCCTGCCGTCGCCGAAGCGGTGGTCGAGCCTGTCGGCCCCGATCGCGCGCGCAGCCGGCTGATTGCCTATCTGGTCGCGGAGCAGGGCGGCGAGGGGAAAGCGGTCGCCGACAGCGCGCCGGTCTCGCCGGACCTCGCCTATAAGATGGGTCGGCCCGGTCTGCGCAAGGATCTGGACGGACGCCCCGCCATTGCCCTGCCTTTGGAGGGCGGGGAGGGGATGCCGCTGGCGGCCATGCTGCGGCGGCAGAGTTATCGGGAATTTCTGCCCACACCCGCGCCGCTGGCCGATCTGGCGCGGCTCCTCGATGCCCTCTGCGCCCGGCCGCTTCCCGGCGCGCGATTGCCCAAGCTGGCCTATGCGTCCGGCGGATCGCTCTATCCGGTTCAGGCCTATCTCAGCATCAGGCCCGGGCGTATCGAGGGGCTGCCCGGCGGACTCTATTACCTGGATCCGGACCGGCGGTCCCTGGTTTTGCTTTCGGACCGGCCGGCGGCCGAGGATATCCACGGCGCCTATAATCGCGGTTTCGTGTCGGAGTCCGCCTTCGATCTGTTCCTGACGGCCGATCCGGATGTGGTCGCCAAACTCTATCCCGATCTGGCGCGCGATTCCTGCCTGCTCGAAGCGGGCGCGATCAGTCAGCTTCTTCAGGACCGTGCGCCGGCATGCGGGTTCGGGCTCTGCGCCATCGGTTCCGTGGTCTTCGAGGGACTGCGCCGCGACCTCGGTCTGGGCGACGGGCACATTGTGCTTCATGCGCTGATCGGAGGGCCGATCGCGCTGGAACAGGCGGAACGCTGGGGCGCGGTCGAGATTGCCCCGACGCCCGACAAAGCGGCGGTCCTGGACTTCGCGGCGGGTTTTCTGCCCACCTATATGGTGCCGAAGGAACTGGTCTGGCTCGATCGCCTGCCGCTCAGCGCGAATGGCAAGGTCGATCGCAACGCCTTGACGTCGCCGGTATCTTACGATAATGAAGCGGTGGAATCGACGGTTTCACGATCATCGAAATATCGAGAAAACGGAAGCTATTCGAGTGAATTCGAGGAGGTCGTTGCGGCTTGTGTCGAGGAGGTTCTGGGCTGCAGTTCGGTCGATCGAACCCGTAATCTCTTTCATCTCGGCGCCGATTCTCTCAAGGTCATCCAGATCAGAAACCGGATAATCGCCCGCACGGATTGCAAGGTCAGCCTTGTCGATTTCTTCCGCCATCCGACCGTAAAACTGATGGCGGCGAACCTGTCCCGCATCGCGGGCGCCTCGGCCTAGCCGGGACGCCAAGCGTTGTACCAGCCTCGCGCGAAGCTAAGGCCGCTGTGCGCTTCGCGAGACAACGCCCGCAGGTTTGGGAGGCCCATGACCCGGAACAAGCGCCGAGGGTTTGCGATCATTGGTATGGCGTGCCGGTTTCCGGACGCCGACGATCCGGAATCCTACTGGGCCAATCTGCTGGCCGGCCGCGAATCCATACATCCGGTTTCCGAAGCAGATCTGAGTGCGGACGGCGTCTCGCCGACGCTGCTTTCTCATCCGAGATACCGGAAGTTCGCATCCGCCGTTGCGAATATCGATCTGTTCGATGCCGACACATTCGGTTATTCGCCGGCCGAGGCGGCGGCGGCCAGCCCCCAGCATCGCCTGTTTCTGGAGACCTGTTGGGAGGCGCTGGAGGATGGCGGCTACACGCCCGAGGGGGCTGAGGCTGTGGGACCGGTCGGGGTCTGGGCCGGGGAAAGCCCGTCCAACTATGCCCGCCATGCGCTCTATACCCATAGCGAACGGGGTATCGATGCGGAGTATCTGCAGCATCTGATCGGCGGCGACCGCGACTATCTGGCCTCGGCCGTGTCCTATCGGCTGGGCCTGACCGGGCCGAGCCTGGCGATCCAGACCGCCTGTTCCACATCCCTTATCGCGGTCCTCGCCGCCTGCGATGCGCTGGCGAACGGGTCCTGCGCGATGGCCCTGGCCGGGGGCGCGACGATCCGCCTGCCGCAACGGGCCGGCTATCTCTATCAGGATGGCGGCATCTTCTCGGATGACGGCCATTGCCGGCCCTTCGATGCGCGCGCCGGGGGCACGGTTTTCGGCAGCGGCGTCGGCGCCGTCCTGCTCAAGCGGGTGGAGGACGCCCTGGCGGACGGCGATCCGATCCATGCGGTGATCCTGGGCGGCGCGGTCAACAATGACGGCGCCGTCAAAGCCGGGTTCACGGCGCCCTCGCCCGAGGGCCAGCAGCGGGTCATCGCCTCGGCGCTGAAGAATGCCGGGATCGAGGCGGCGACGGTCGGCTATGTCGAGGCCCATGGCACGGCGACGTCGATCGGCGATCCGATCGAATTCGAGGCCCTGACGGCGGCCTTCGGGTTGCCGGCGGGAGAGACCTGCGCCCTGGGCACGGCCAAGTCGAACCTGGGTCATCTCGAGACCGCGGCCGGAATTGCCGGGCTCATCAAGGCCGCTTGCGCCGTCCGCGAGGGCCGCATCCCCCCGAGCCTCCATTTCGAGACGCCCAATCCCGAGATCGATTTCGCGCATTCGCCCTTCTTCGTGCCGGTGGCGGCGACGCCCTGGCCGGTTATGGATACGCCGCGCCGCGCCGGAGTC
>JAQCGR010000104.1 GCA_027619995.1 Pseudomonadota bacterium
CCCTGTCAGGCTTCGGCGTGGCCAAGGTTCGGGGCATGGGTCGGTCGGGCATCTCGGCGAGCAAGCCGCCCGCGCCCATCGCCATGACCTCGGCGCCGGAGACCGGCAGGTCGGCGCAAAGACGTTGCAACACCCAGTCGAAGCCATTTTCCTTGGGCGATCGACCGCAGCCCGGGACGCCCAGCACCGGGATATCGCCGTGTCGGCCGAGCATGAGCAATTGGCCCGGATCGACCGGCATGCCGAAATGCTCGATCTCACCGCCGGCGGCCATCAACGCGGCGGGGACGACGTCGCGCCGGTCGGTGATGGCCGAGGCCCCGACGATCAGGACCATGTTGCAGCCGTCGCCGTGCAACCGCTCGATCGCGCCGCGCACGGCGTCGGTCTCATGGGCGCAGCGCAACTCGCCGGCCAATTTGGAGTCGAGCGCGAGGAGCCGGGCACGGGTCACGTCCAAAGTCTTGTCGAGCACCTTGTCGCGTGTGCCGGGCAGGATGGTCTGGACCAGCCCGACCGATTTGCGCGCGAAGGGGGCGACGGCCAACAACGGCCCGCCCTCGGCGGCGGCCCGCGCGGCATCCGCGATCACGGCCTCGGGCACGGCGAAGGTGACGATCTTGATGGTGGCGACCATCTGGCCGGGTTCGACCACCGCATAGGGCGCCAGCGAGGCGATGGTCACGGCCTCGTCGATGGCATTGACCCGGTCGAGGCGGGCGCGGTCGAACACCGCAAGCCCTCGCGCCGTGGCGAAGAGATTGACCCGGCCGGTAAAAGGACCGCGCGCGTCCAGCAGATTCCCGGCTGCCGCCTTGGCGATACGTTCGGCGGCGGCATCTTCGGCGGTGTCGCCGGGTTCGAGACGCGCAGCCACGACTGAGTCGAGGCCGGCTGCGCGGAGGGCGGCGATATCTTCGGCGGAGAGGATTCGGCCCTTCTTCATGCGTCTTGCGTCCGGCCCCTCGCCGACGGCAAGGCTATGGGCCAGAATCGCCCCTTCCGCCTCGTCCAGCGGCAGGGCGGCGAAAATCATCGCGCATCCACGCCGTGGAGCCTGGCCGTGCATTCGGCCAGGACGGACAAGGCGATCTCGGCCGGAGACCGCGCGCCGATAGGTAGCCCGGCCGGGCCTTTGATGCGGGCGATTTCGGTTTCGGAGAAGCCGGCTTCAGTCAGCCGTTCGACCCGTTTGCCATGGGTACGCCGGCTGCCCAGGGCGGCGATATAGAAGGCGGGCGACCGGATCGCGACGGACAATGCGGGATCGTCGATCTTGGGATCGTGGGTCAGGGTCACGATGGCGGTGCGCCGGTCGGGCGCGAGGCCCGTCATCGCCTCGTCCGGCCATTCATTCAACACGCTGGTGCCGGGAAAGCGCGCATCGGTGGCGAAGGCACGGCGCGGGTCGATGACCGTCACGTCATAACCGGCAATAGTCGCCATGGGGACCAGCGCCTGCGCGATATGGACGGCACCGACCACGATCATGCGAAGCGGCGGGTTAAAAACCTGGATGAAGAGCCGCCCGGCCTCAGTCTCGACCATGCCGCTGCGGTCTTCCGCCAGGGCCGTGCGCACGGCGTCCAGGGCCGTGCCGGCGAGAACCAGATCGCCCTTCCGGGTCTCCGCATCGACCATGGCCTGCTCGCCCGTCTCGACATCGGTGGCGAGGGCGACCGGGTGTTTGTCGCGCCGTGCGGCGAGCACGGCCTGCAAGATGTCACGCTTCATGGTCGGTCAATCCACCCGCTCTACATAGACTTCGACCTTGCCGCCGCAGGCGAGGCCGACTTCCCAGGCCTGGCCGTCGGAAACGCCGAAATCGAGCAGGCGGGGCTTGCCGTCCTCGATCGACTTCAGGCCTTCCAGCACGACCGCGCCTTCGATACAGCCACCCGAGACGGAGCCGATCATCTCCTTGGCGTCGCTGACGGCGAGCTGGCTGCCGACCGGGCGAGGGGAGGAGCCCCAGGTGGTGACCACAGTGGCCAGGGCGACACCCTTGCCTTCTTCGCGCCAGCGCGCGGCCTGTTCCATGACCTGCTCGAAATCGGCGGTCAGTGCATCGCTTCCAGCCATCGGCTCACTCCCTCTTCGCGGCGCGGTCCGGTTTGGCCGAGGGCCGCCGCCAGGTCCTCCAGACTCTCCAGGTTATGGACCGATCGGAAATCGTCCACATGGGGCAGAATCGCCCGCATCCCCAGAGATTTGGGTTGGAATTCATCGTAGCGCAATAGGGGGTTGAGCCATATCAGCCGGCGGCAGGATTTGTGCAGCCGCTCGATTTCTTCCTCCAAGCCTTCGCCGGCATCGCGGTCGAGTCCGTCGGTGATGAGGAGCATGATCGCGCCCTGGCCGAGGACCCGACGCGACCACACGGCGTTGAACTCGTGGAGGCAATGGCCGATGCGGGTGCCGCCGTCCCAGTCCTGGACCGACGCACCGACCTTCTCCAGGGCCTTGTCCACGTCGCGCAGGCGCAGATGGCGGGTGATATTGGTCAAACGGGTGCCGAAAACGAAGGTATGAACCCGATCCCGGTCATTTGTCACCGCATGGAGAAAATGGACCATCATGCGCGAATAACGGCTCATCGAGCCGGATACGTCGCATAGGATGACGAGGGGCGGGCGCCGCCGCCGCGGGCGGCGTTTTCGCAGCGGTATATGGGTTCCGCCCGAGCGGAGGCTTGCCCGCAGGCTGGCGCGCATATCGATGCGGCTGGCGCTGGGATGCGTCTCGAAGCGCCGGGTCGGCACCTCGATGACCGGCAGGCGCATGCGCGAGATGGCTTTCTTCGCCTTCTCGACTTCTTCGGCGGTCATTTTCTCGAAATCGCGGCTGCGCAGGACTTCCCTGTCGGACCAGGTCATCCGCGCGTCGATCTCGATCTCCGGTTCCTTTTCCTCTTCCTCGGCTTCGTCGGAATCCTGGGCGCCGCGCAAGGCGTCGGCGACCCGGCGGTTCATTTCATCCTTCTCGCGCTCATCCTCCGGCAGGCCGACCGAGGGCAGGATGAGGGCCATCATCCGCTCCAGAATCTGCGGATTGCGCCAGAAGACGTGGAAGGCCTGGTCGAACAGCTCGCGCTGGTCGCGCCGGTTCACGAAAATTGCGTGGAGGGTCCAGTAGAAGTCGTCGCGGCGGGAGAGGCCGACCGCCTCGACCGCCCGAATCGCCTCGATCACCTTGCCGGGGCCGATGGGCAGGCCGGCGGCCCGCAGGGCGCGGGCGAAATGCATGATATTGGCGACCAGCTTGCCGTCGCCGGACCGTCCTTCGGTGCCCGATCGCTCTTCACTGATGGCGGTGGGGGCCAAGTTTAGGCCGCGCCGGCTTCGGACATCTCCTGGCGAACCTGCTGAAGCAGCTCGGCTGCCTGGCTGCCGCGAATCTTGGCGATGTCGTCCTGATACTTGAGCAGGGCGCCGAGGGTGTCGTTGATGGTTTCCGGGTCGAGGGTCAGGGCGTCGAGTTCGGTCAGGGCCTGGGCCCAGTCTATCGTCTCGGCGATGCCCGGCAGTTTGAACAGATCGGCCGCGCGCAGTTTCTGAACGAAGCCGACGACCTCGCGCCGCAACGCCGCGGGGGCATTAGGCACCTTCAGAGAGAGAATCTTCAGCTCGCGTTCGGCATCGGGATAGTCGACCCAGTAGTAGAAGCAGCGCCGCTTGAGCGCATCATGGATCTCGCGCGTGCGGTTGGAAGTAACGATGACGATGGGTGGCTTTTCCGCCTTGATCGTGCCGATCTCCGGGATCGTGATCTGAAAATCGCTGAGCACTTCCAGCAGATAGGCTTCGAAGGCTTCGTCGGCGCGGTCGAGCTCATCGATCAGCAGGACGGGCGGGCCGGCCAGATCGGGCTCGAGCGCCTGGAGCAGGGGCCGCTCGATGAGAAACCGCCGGTCGAAAATATCCGATTCGAGGCGCTCTTTGTCGGTCTCTCCGGCCGCCTCGGCGACGCGGATCTCGATCATCTGGCGCGAATAGTTCCACTCGTAGACCGCCGAGGCGACATCGAGGCCTTCGTAGCATTGCAGACGGACGAGGCGGCGGCCCAGGGTTTCGGCCAGGACCTTGGCGATCTCGGTCTTGCCGACACCGGCCTCGCCCTCGAGAAACAAGGGTCGGCCCAGGCGGAGCGCCAGGAATGTTGCGGTCGCCAGGCTGCGATCGGCGATGTAATCGCCTTCTCCCAGCAGAGCCAGGGTGGCATCGACGGAATCGGGAACTGCGCTCATCCTGTCCTGCATCAAATTGGGGCGGCGAAGCGCCGAGCGGGCGGGCGGAGGCTACCACATAGGGGCAGGGTCACGGCAACCGAGCAGCCCGTTTGCCTGCCATTCCAAAACCGGGACAGTCGCGACCGGGACCGTCGCGACCGGGACAGTCGCGAAAGGAACTTCGAACCGCAGGAGGACGGCGTTCGCGCGCGACGATCGCAACTATTTTCGAATCCAGTCCCCAGCGGCGTTCTGGACATAGGTTCCGGGCGCGGCACGTTCGATCACGCGCTTGCCGACAATACGCTCGATGGTCTCGATATCGGGTCCGTTCGCTTCGGCGATCTTGGTGTATTGCGCGCGGCGCCGCGCATTGATGTCGTTGACGAGGGCTGTGACCTCGGGTGCAGGCGGGTCATTGACCGGGGCGATATAGCCGTCGCGGGTCTCGCCGACCAGTCCGGCCTTCAGGGCATCGTCCAGAGTATCGGCCCAAGCCGGCAGCGCGGCTGCCAGGGGAAGCAGGAGGAGGGCGGCGCCGAGCAGGGCGCGCCGGGTCAACACGGCCATATTCGTCATTTGCACGACCATCAAAACAGTTCGTCATTCTCGCGCAGGAGTTCCTCGATGTCGCGTTCCACCTTTACCCGGACTTCCTGTTCGATCCGGACGTTAAGGTTGATCACGATCGGCTTATCCGGCGTCGCAAGTCTCACCGTAGGCTCGCAAGCCATTGCGGCGAAAGCGAGGCCCATCAGACAGATATTGGCGAGCCGGAGCCGTTTCAAGGAGATGCGAGGTCGAGCCATTACAGTTTGCCTGCCTCGCGCTGCCGGTGGGAGAGCGGCTGAAGTGTCATGGACCCTCTCGGCCCTGTCAAATCTGGAGATACTGCCTATTCCTTGAATTTTTCGAGCGCGGCCGCGATGCGTTGCGGCAGTTCGTAAGTCGAAATGCCGCTATACAGAACCTCTCGGACCTCCCCGGTGATGGCAATGTGGAGTTCGATGGGAACGCCTTCATAGACCGCCGGATTGCGGCCGTCGATTTCAAATTCCAGAACCATTTCCTCATCCTCGTCTTCGTCGATGGTCACGCGAAAGAGGGAATATTCGAAATTGGAAACCGCATCGAGGAACAGGGCCGTGCCTTCATCCACTTCGCGCACCGCATCGCCAACCTCTTCCGGAATATAACGGATACGGCCGCCGCCCACGCTTTCGAGGACGCCACCGGAGACGGTCAGTTTGCCGTCGCGGATGATGATAGGGACATACCCGTCGAGGACGCCGGTGGCTTCCAAGGTTCCAAGGCGTGCCGGGGCCAGCATGTCCTCGATCCGCACGCCTCTTGCGCCCAGAACCAAGCTGACCTGATCGTCGTTCGGATCGTAGTCGACGGGATCGACGAAAACGCGGCCGCCATAGAGATCGAAATCCTGGATTTCCGCCCGGATGATCGGCCCCCGTTTGACATGAAGGATGAGTTGTCCTGCTTCGAGAGGCACGCCGACATCGGCGTATCCGATTGCAATCATCTGGTCGGGCGGCGTGGTGAAGTGCGACAGGCTGTCGAACACGATCACCCCGGCAACATCCTTGAGCGTCGCCTCCGGGCTGAGGATGCTTGGGAAGTCGAGCGCCAGCTCCATGCCGCTGTCGAACTGGCCGGGAGTCCAACTGGCGGAACCGGCTAGATCGATCGCCCCATCGACCCGCGCATCCAGATTGGCGAAGACGGGAAATATATCCTTCGGCTGGAACACGGTCTCCAGAAACTCGATCCGCCTGGCGTTGAACAGGGCTTCGCCCGAATTGGAGGCGAAATTGTGCCGCGCTTCGCCGGTGACGAAGATCCTTTCGCTGGGGTCTTTCAGCTTGGCTGTTGCGGATAGACGCCCCGCGGCAAGCCGCGCGTCCATGACCAGGGAGAGGGGCAAGACGAACGCTTCCTCCGCCACATGACGCAGGCTCGACCGTAGTCTGGCCGTGCCGCGAAGGCCGCCGCTCAGCCCGTGCAGGGTGGCGTTTAATGTTAGGCCTTCGAAAGCGATCGGCAGGTCGTCGATCGTGCCGGTCGTGACCTTCCAACCCAGAGTCATGGCTTCCGAACTGCCCTCGATACGCATGGTGCCGCGATCGAAAGCGAAGATGGTCGGATCGTCATCGTCCACCAGGCTCAATTCCAGGTCGGCATGGGCGAGGCGCAGGTCGTAGGCGATGCCGGCAGGGCTGCTCGTTCTCGCAGTGATGGTCGACGCTTCGCCGGAACGAACGCGCAGGGCGATGGGCTTGATCGCAATGGGATCGCCGTCGAGCCGCAGGTCGGCGAGGTTCAGACGGCTGCTGTCGTCGAGAGTGAGTGTCAACGCGCCATTGGCGTAGTGAAAATTGCCATCCAGGTCGATTTTCGCGCCGGCCAGGGCAATGGAGGGGTCGGGCTTGCCGCTGCCTCGCAGGCGAAGCGCAAGGCCACCCGTCGTCACGCCCTCGGTGCTTCTGATGTCGCCGAGGCGGATGTCGAGAGTTCCCGCCATGCCCTCGTAGGCGAGATCGGTTAGGGATGCTTCGAGCGCATGCGCGACGATCGAGTGCGGCGCGAAATCGGCACTCAGATTCATTGCGCCTTCGATTGCGAGTCGCGAATTCGGCGCTGCGCCATGGCTCGCCACCTCGCCCGCCGCCGTCACGGTGTAGCCGGCGTCGGTGGGCGCGAGCGTTAAACGAAGCGGCGCATCGCCGGCGACCACAATTTCACGTTCCGAACCCAGTGCGAGGCTCTCGGCGATGTCGGGCGGCAACTGATCCGCCAGCGCCCGGTCGATGGTCAGGCCGGTCAATCCGAAACCGGGAAGGAAGGAGAGCGCGATATCCTGTTCGCCGACCGACAGGCTTGCTTCGCCCGACAGAGAGGCCGCCTTGAACATCCCGGGCAGATTGAGATCGGTCAGATGCGGCGATATGGTCGCTGCCATCCTCAAGGCTTTGAGCAGCGTGGCCAGATCGGGCGCGTCTCCGCTGGCGAAATCGTTGGGAGTGGACAGGGAGCCGTTTGCGGCAACCATGATCGCGCCGGCCGGTGCCACGGGCATGTCGAGTAGAGTGGCGAGGAGAGCCGGATCCAGCGCACCGTCCAGGGTGAATGTCAGGGGCTCTGCCGGATCGTCTGGATCGCCTTCGGCATCCAGCGCGAAATGCCCGGCCTCGGAGTCCAGGCTTGCGGTCACGGCGATCCGAGTGCCGTCGCGCCGTGCCGTGATATTGCCCGGTCCGACGGATTGGCCGAGAAGGAGCGCTTCGGCAATGTTGAGTTCCATGGAGATGGTCTGCGCCATATCGCCCGTGGCTTCGTAGGCGATCTCTCCGACCATGCCCTCGGCCTGGAATACCGCGGACTTCGCATCCAGGCGCGAGAATACGGCCTTGGCCGACAGGTCGCCGTCGGCCATCGCCCCCGTTACCTTGGCGTCGAAGGACAAGTTCGCATCCATTGCTGCGATGGTTCCCTCCATCCGCGCGTCCAGGCCGATGGTGCCGTTCTCCGCGCCGCGCACGGTGCCGGACAGGGAAACCCTTTCGTCCCACTCCCGGTGGAGGTCCGATAACTCGATAGAGAAATCCACTGAGTCAGGACCGGTCTGCCGTAACAAGGCGTCTCCGGCTATCACCGCAGGTTCGCCGGATGTTTCGAGGGAGAAGGCGAAGTCGCGAAGTTCGATTTGGTCGAAGGGGAGGGCAGGGATGGCCGAACCGTCGCCTGAGCCGTCGCCGAGGACCGGATCGAGGGCAGGGACCGAGAAATTGCCCTCCTCGTCGAGCGTGCCCTGCGCACGCAGCCCTTCGATACGGAGGGCTTCGACCTGGCCCGAGAACAGGCCCCGCAGGGAATAGTCGATCTCAAGGGATTCAGCGTGGATTCCGCCTTCCGGGCCGATGGCGATACCCGTCGCCCGGCCTCGGCTGAAGCCGAGATCTTCGACCATGAGGACGGCAGGTCCCAATCCCTCGCGCTCCAACGCGGCGATGGCCAGGCGTTGCGCGATCTCGGTCCGGGCCAGCCAGAGGCCCAGCCCCAGCAGGCCGATCAGGACGACAAGGGTGAGGAGCGCCCGCGAGACCATGCCTCGCCCACGCCACCTATTGGGCGGCGGGGAATTGGGGTCTGGCCTCTGTTTGATTGTTTTCATTGTCTGGGTTGAGAATAGGAAAGGGCCGGGTCTCTGGCGAGTCCCGGCCCGGTATCTCCTGGTACGCCGTAACCGATCAGCCGGCCTTGGCGACCGCTCTCTTGGCCATCACAGTGATGAGATGTGCGCGATATTCGGCACTGGCATGGATATCGGCGTTGAGGTCATCGGCCGAAACCGCGATCCCGGCCACCGCATCGGGCGACCAGTTCTTGGCAAGTGCCGCTTCCATCTCGGGAACCCGGAAAACGCCCGGTCCCGCACCGGTCACCGCGACCCGAACGCCATCGGCCGTATCGGCCACCATGACGCCGACGATCGCATAGCGCGAGGCCGGGTTCGGGAATTTCATATAGGCCGCCTTCTTGGGCTGCGGGAAGGTCACCTTGGTGACGATCTCGCCCTCGCCCAACGCGGTCTCGAACATACCGGTGAAGAAATCGTCGCCGGCGATTTCGCGCTTGTTGGTATGGACGGTGGCGCCCAGACCGACCACAGCGGCCGGGTAATCGGCCGCCGGATCGTTGTTCGCGATCGAGCCGCCGATGGTGCCGCGGTTGCGCACCTGCGGATCGCCGATATGGCCGGCGAGATCGGCCAGGGCGGGGATAGCCTTCTTAACCTCGGCCGAGTTGGCGACTTGGCCGTGGGGGGTGCCCGCACCCACGGAAACGGTTCCGCCTTTCACCGAGATGCCCTTCAGCTCTTTCAGGCCACCGATATCGATGACATGGGACGGGTTGGCCAGCCGTTGCTTCAAGGTCGGGATCAGGGTGTGTCCCCCGGCGAGAAGCACGCCGTCATCCGCCCCGGCGAGGGCCTTAAGCGCCTCGTCGACGGATTTCGCACGGACATATTCGAATGCGTACATCGGATTGCTCCTCCTTATTCAGTCGCTTGCGACATGCTGGCGCCGTTGATCGCGGCCCAGACTTTCTGTGGGGTCGCCGGCATGTCCATATGGTGGATACCCAGGGGGGCCAAGGCGTCCAGCACCGCGTTCATCACGGCGGGGGGAGAGCCGATGGCCCCGACTTCACCCACGCCCTTCACACCCAGCGGATTGTGCGTGCAAAGGGTGTTGTGGGTCTGGACCCGCATATTGGGAATCAGGTCCGCCTTGGGCATGTTGTAGTCGTTGTAGGATCCGGTCAGGAGCTGGCCGTCGGAATCGTAGATGCAGCTCTCGTAGAGTGCCTGGCCGATACCCTGGGCGATGCCGCCCTGGACCTGGCCCTCGACGATCATCGGATTGATGACCCGCCCGACATCGTCGACCGCGACGAAGCTTGTGATGTCGACCACACCCGTATCCTGGTCGACTTCGACCTCGCAGACATGGCAGCCGCCCGGGAAGGTGAAGTTGAGCGGGTCGTAGAAGGCCTGCTCTTCCAGCCCGGGTTCCAGTTCGGTGATCGGATAGTTGTGCGGGACATAGGCCGCGCCGGAAATTTCGGCCAGGGCCATCGCCTTGTCGGTGCCGGCGACCGTGAAGCTGCCGTCCTTGAACTCGATGTCCTCGACAGCCGCTTCCATGATATGGGCGGCGATCTTCTTGCCCTTCTCGATCACCTTGTCCATCGCCTTGACCAGGGCGGAACCGCCGACCGCGAGCGAGCGCGAGCCGTAGGTGCCCATGCCGAAGGGG
This sequence comes from Pseudomonadota bacterium, assembly GCA_027619995.1. Classification (GTDB taxonomy): domain Bacteria; phylum Pseudomonadota; class Alphaproteobacteria; order CADEGL01; family CADEGL01; genus JABIRQ01. The sequence goes on from JAQCGR010000104.1 coordinate 10,063, forward strand.
ATGCGGTTGGTGTCGCCGTGGACGATCTCGATCTGATCGAAGGGCACGCCGAGCTGCTCGGAAACGAGTTGAGCGAAGGTGGTTTCATGCCCCTGGCCGTGGCTGTGCGAGCCGG
>JAQCGR010000105.1 GCA_027619995.1 Pseudomonadota bacterium
GACCCATGCCGAAGCCGTGGCCGCTCAACCCCGCCGCGACGACCAGGCCGGCGGGGCTGTCCAGCCGGTCGATCACCGGGATGAAGTCCGGGGTGAAATCGATATAGCCGGCCCAGGTCTTGGCGATACGGACGTCGCCCAGATCGGCGATGCTGTCCTTCAGCTTCTGGAAAGAGGCCGCGACCGATTTCGGATTCGGTGTCGGGTCCAGGGCGCGGTGGCGGCGGAGCGCCCGGCGCAGGGCGCCTTGGCTGAGCCGGACGCCGAGGAAATCGAAGAACGGTTCGCCGAAATGCAATTTCAGGGCCCGGTTGTGCATGCGCAGCAGGGGCAGGAAGCTGAAGCCGTCGAGCAAGGTATCGGCCATGATGTCGTGATCGGCCTGGGTGCCGCCGGCGATGTTGACGCTGCCGTCGATGCGCTGGCGGAAGGCGACCCCGGCCCAGACTCCGGTCGCCATGGCATCGCGCGCCGAGGGGCTGGTGCGGGCGACGGTGCCGCGCATCCATAATTGCGGCATCCGCGCGCCGACCCCGCGCAGCATATGCTTGGTCCAGGCCCCGGCGCAGAGGATCACGGCATTCGCCCGGACCGGACCGTTCTCGGTTTCCAGCCCCGTCACTCGTCCGTTGGCCACCTCGATCCGGTCGACTGCGCAGCCGGTTTCGATATGAGCGCCCGCGCGCCGGGCCGCCTCGGCGATGGCGGGGGTGGCCTTTTCCGGCTCGGCCTGGCCGTCGGAGGGAGTATGCAGCCCGCCGACCACCGTTTCGGTCCGCAGGCCGGGCACGATCTTGGCCGCCTCGGCCGGTGTGACCATTTGGGAATCGACCTGGAAGGTCTTGGCGACGGCCAGCCAATCCTCGAATTGGGCGAGCCGTTCCTTGGTATCGGCGAGGACCAGATTGCCGCCCTGGCGCCAATCGACCTTCTCGCCGACCTCCTCTTCCAGGCCCCGCCACATGCGCTTGCTCTCGATCATCAGCGGGATTTCCGCCGGATCTCGGCCCTGCATGCGCACGAAGCCCCAGTTGCGGCTGGACTGTTCGCCGGCGATCCGCCCCTTCTCGAACAGGCCGACCTTGTGGCCCGCCTTGGCGAGGTGAAGGGCGGCATAGCAACCGACGATGCCGCCGCCCACGATGGCGACGTCGAAATCCCGTATCATGATCTGTCCGTCCGGTGCGTTTTGCTGCAGGACCGGGATTGTCACGCCGCGCTTCGGCTTTGCCAAGGCTGCCGGCAAAAGGAGGGAAAGACGGGAAATGGCGACGGTCGGATCCCCGCAAGAGCCGAAGTTGAAGCGGAGCCTGTCGCTAACCATGCTCGTTTTCTACGGGCTGGGCGTCACGGTCGGCGCGGGCATCTATGTCCTGATCGGGCGCGTCGCGGGCGTGGCGGGCCTCTATACCCCGGCGAGCTTTTTGGTCGCCGCCGTTCTGGCCGGGCTATCCGCCTTTGCTTTCGCGGAAATGAGTTCGCGTTTCCCGCGCAGCGCGGGGGAGGCGGTCTATGTCCACCAGGGTTTCGGTTCGCAGATTTTCGCCACGATCGTCGGGCTGTTCGTCGTGCTCTCCGGCCTGGTCTCCAGCGCCGCGCTGTCGAATGGCTTCGTCGGCTATCTTCAGACCATGGCGTCCGTTCCGGATTGGATCGCGTTGCCGATCGTCGTGCTGGCTCTCGGCGCGCTCGCGGCTTGGGGCATCGCCGAATCGGTGATTGTGGCCGCTGTGGTGACGGTGATCGAGGTGGGAGCCCTCGTCGTCTTGCTCGGCCTCGGATTCGACCATCTGGCTGCCGCGCCCGCGCGCATCGCCGATTTCGTGCCGCCGCTCGAGGCAGTGCCGTTGGTCGCCGTCCTCTCCGGCGGCGTCCTGGCCTTCTATGCCTTCCTCGGCTTCGAGGACATGGTCAATGTGGTCGAAGAGGTGGAGAACGCGCCGCGCACCATGCCTGCGGCCATCCTGTTGACCCTGGTCATCACGACCGTCCTCTATCTGGCCGTTGCCATCCTCGCCGTCTCGGCCTTGCCGCTCGACACGCTGGCCGCCACCGATGCGCCCCTCGCCTTGTTGTTTCAGAGCCTGACCGGCGGGTCCTCCGCCCCCATCGCCGCGATCGCGATGGCTGCGGTGATCAACGGCGCGCTGATTCAGATCATCATGGCGTCGCGCGTCCTCTATGGGCTGGCGGATCAGGCCTGGATCCCGTCCTGGCTGGGCCGGGTCCACCCGCGCACGCAGACGCCGCTGAACGCCACCGTCACGGTGGCCGTGCTGATCCTGATCTTCGCCCTGGCCCTGCCGCTCGGGGTCCTGGCGCGCATCACCTCGCTCGTCGTCCTGGCCATCTTCGCGGCGGTCAATCTGGCGCTGCTGGCGGTCAAGCACCGCGATCCGCGGCCCGAGGGGGTCGCCGTCTATCCCGCCATTCTGCCGGCCTGCGGTTTCCTCGCCAGCCTCGGCATCATCTTGTTCGAGGCGGTTCGCATCGCCGGTGGCTGAGGTCTCGCACGCCCGAACGAACCTCGGTTAGAAGGCCTCCTTTAGTTCGGCGCGGCCGCGCTTCTGATGTTCCTTCATCGCGTCCCAATCGACCGTGACGCCGATGCCCGGCGCATCCGGCAGATGGGCCTGACCGTCCTTGAAGGTAATGCCGCCCGAGAAGATCGGTTCCGGCCCGAAATCCAGGAAGGTGATGTGGGATTCGCAATCGACCGGGTAGTGGTCCCGGATGACCGAGCCGATATGGCAGACGGCGGTATCGCCCAGGACCGAGTAGGGGCCGGTATCGACGCTCACGCCGATATTCGCGGCCGTGCATATCTGGATCACCTTGAGGCATTCGAAAAAGCCGCCCAGGCGGTTGAGCTTGAGGACGATACGGTCACAGGCCTGCATCCGCGCGATGTTCAGCATCGCCTCGGCGCTCCACACGCTTTCGTCCAGGATGACCGGGATATTGACCTGCTGGCGAACATGGGCCGCGCCGGCCAGGTCAGCCAGGTTGACCGGCTGTTCGATCGAGAGATTGTCGTATTTCTCGAACCGGCGCAGGACGCTGATCGTCCAATTGGCGCTCTTCCAACCCTGGTTGGTATCGGCGTCGATATAGATGTTCGAGGGCGTGGCTTCGAGCGCGGCTTCGAGCAGGGCGAGTTCGCTGAGCAGCACGTCCCGGCTGAAGCCCTTGGAATGCATGTTGTCGCCGATCTTGATCTTGAGGCCCTTGAAACCCTGCTTCGCGAATTCTCGGCACCCCTCGGCCATCTCTTCTGGGGTCTTGTGATAGAGGTTGGTCAGCAGGTCCAGGCTGGTGCGATAGGCGCCGCCCAACAGGCCGTGGACCGGAATGCCGCGGACCTTGCCGGCGAGATCGTAGAGCGCCATGTCGACGCCCGAGCGGGCGATCCGACCGCCCGGCATGCCGCCGCCGAAGACCGACAGCATGCGCTCGTGGCAGAGGGCGAAATTCTCCGGATCGGCGCCGCGCAGCACCTCGTCATACATGCGTATGCATTCTTCCATCTGGCCCTTGGTTTCGACGTAGTACCAGGGCTGGGTGACCATCTCGCCGACACCCTCGGCGCCGTCCTCGGTCAGCACGCGGACCAGATAGCCGGGCGAGGTGCTGGGCCAGATGGTCTCGTCGTCCCAGGCTTCCTTCTTGGCGGTGGAATAGAGGCGATGCGCTTCGACCTTGGCGATCTTCACGGGCTTGTCCCCCTCGAAAAGGAATTGAACGCGGCCCTCCCGTCGGGCCCGACCTTGCGGTTATACTGCGCCCAGGCCCCGATTCCGAAACCCGGATTGCAACCCGAAGCGCGGCCTGGGAGGAGAATTCCATGAACAGAAACAGCGTCAATTGGCACGGCTCCTTCGCCGTGATCGTCACCCCGTTCAAGCAGGACGGCTCGATCGACGAGGCTGGTTACCGCCAGATTATCGATTTCATCATCGATTCCGGCTGTCACGGTGTGATCACCGCCGGCAGCACGGGCGAGTTCTTCCTGATGAGCTCGGACGAGCGCAAGCGCGTCTTCGAGATCTGCGTCGACCAGACGGCGGGCCGCGTTCCGGTCCTCGCCTGCCCGGCGGCGATCCGCACCGAGGATGTGGTGGACTACACCAAGGCCGCCAAGAAGGTGGGTTGCGACGGGGTGATGGTGCTGCCGCCGCTTTACGTCAAGATCACCGACCGCGAGATCACTGAGTTCTATAAGCGCGTGGCGGGCGAGGGCGGGCTGCCGGTCATGCTCTACAACAGCCCCTTCGCGGTGAACGTCTATCTGACGCCGAAGCTGATCGAGGATCTGGTCACGATCGACGAGGTCGTGGCGATCAAGGACAGTTCCTTCGACATGCTGCAGTTCTCGAACCTCGTTCGTTCGGTGAAGGATGAGATCCGCCTTTTCATCGGGCTGGAGCATATGTTCGTGCCGGCCCTCGCCATCGGCGCGGACGGCGCGGTGGCGATGAGCCCGCCGATTGCCGGACGCATGGCGTCCGAACTCTACGATTCCTTTGTCGCGGGCGATCTTGCCCGGGCGCAGGAACTGCATGTCCGCATGGCCCGCCTCTACGACATCTTCGAAGTCGGCAGCATGTACAGCTGCATCAAGGAATCCTTGAAGCTTCAGGGCATGCCGGGCGGCTATACGCGCGCATATACCCAATCATTCGACGACGAGCAGAAGGCGAAGCTCGCCGCCATCCTCTCCGAAGTTGGCCTGTTGGAGGGCCGCAAAGCCGCCGAATAGCCGCGCGGTTCGAAACGTTCCGGGGCCGGCCAGGTGCCGGCCCCTTTTCTTGAGTCCGGAGCCCCCGTTTCAGGAGACGCCATCATGGCAGAGAAAAGCGGCACCAATCTGCGTCACGGTTTCGCCACCCGCGCGATCCATGAGGGCTGGGACCCGGCCGATGGCGAGGGCGCGCTCGTGCCGCCGGTCCATATGACCTCGACCTTCGCCTTCTCCAGCGTCGAGGACGGCATGGCGATCTTCGCGCGCGAGAAGCCGGGTTACCGCTATGCCCGTTCCGGCTCGCCGACCATCTCGCTGCTGGAAGGCCGCATCGCGTCGCTCGAAGGGGCCGAAGCGGCGGTCGCCTTCGCCTCGGGTATGGGCGCGATCACCGCCTTCACCTGGGCGGTCTGCCAGGCCGGCGACCGGGTGCTGATCGATCAGACCCTCTACGGCTCGACCTTCGCCTTCTTCAACGAGGGACTGGGCAAGTTCGGAGTCGAGGTCGTCCATGTCGAGATGAGCGACCCGGCCAATGTCGCGGCCGCGATGACGCCGAACACGAAGCTGGTCTATTTCGAGACACCGGCCAATCCGAACATGCGCCTGATCGACATCGCCGCCGTGGCCGAGATCGCCCATAAGGCGTCGCCCGACTGCCTGGTCGCGGTCGACAACACCTATTGCACGCCCTATCTCCAGCGCCCCCTGGGCCTGGGCGCGGATGCCGCCATTCATTCGGTGACCAAATATCTCGGCGGCCATGGCGACCTGATGGCCGGCGCCGTCGCCGGTTCCCAGGCGCTGATGGACAAGGTGCGCTTCAACGGGCTCAGCAAGTTCACCGGGGCCGTGCTCTCGGGCCTCAACGCCCATCTCGTCATGCGCGGCCTCAAGACACTGGAACTGCGGATGGACCGGCACTGTTCGAGCGCCCTGCATCTCGCGCGGATCATCGCCGAGCATCCGGCGGTCGAGCGGATCTACTATCCAGGGTTGGAAAGCTCGCCCTATCACGCCCTGGCCAAGCGCCAGATGAGTGCCTTTGGCGGCATGATCGCCTTCGAACTGAAGGGCGGTTTCGATGCCGGGGTGCGATTCATGGACGCAGTCGAACTGGTGTCTCTCGCGGTAAGCCTGGGCGATGCCGAAACCCTGGTGCAGCACCCGGCCAGCATGACCCACCGGACCTATTCGCCCGAACAACGTGCGAAATACGGTATTGCCGAGGGTCTCGTCCGCCTCTCCATCGGCCTGGAAACCCTTGACGATCTCGTGGCCGACGTGACGCAAGCCCTCGACGCGGCCGTGCGCTAGGGCTGGAAAAGCCGCAGGGCGATCAGGATCGCGCCCAGGACGGCGAGCAGGGCGAGGACGGCCATTCGGAACTGATCGGGCGACAGGCGGCGGCGGGTTTTTGTCCCCAGCCGGACGCCGAAATAGACCGGCACGATGCCGATGGCTGAGATCGTCACGGCATGCCAGGTCATCAGGCCCAGGCGCGACAGGCCCAGGACCATCACCAGGCTCGACATCGTGAAGGCGATGTTGATCGCCTGGACGAAGCGCGCCGGATCGAGCCGCAAGGCCATCAGATAGGGCAGCACCGGCATGACCTGGGAACCGGTCATGCCGTTCACCAGCCCGGTCAGAAAGCCCGTGACCGGACCAAGCGGGCGTTCCAGCCTGGGGGCCAGCACGACATCGGGCCGGGCCAGGGCGAAGATGCTATAGCCCATCAGCACGGCGCCCAGGATCGCGGCCCCCGTCTGCGGATTGATATGCCCGAGCAGCCAGAGGCCGAGCAGCAGGCCGGGCAGCAGACCCAGATAGAGCGGCCAGAAGCGGCGCGCTGATTCCCGGAAATGCCCGGCACCGACCATCACCATCAGGTTGCTGGCGACCGAGGGGATGATCAGCAGGGGCAGGGCCTCGTGCAGGCCGAAGGCCAGGACCAGCCAGGCGATGCAGGAGGTCGAGAAGCCGAGCCCGGTCAGCCCCTTGACGAAGGCCGCGTAGAAATAGGCCGCCAGGGCGATGGCCAGCGCGAGCGGGTCCATCGGCCGCCGTGCGTTCTAGTGCCGGCCGCGGGCGTAACGGAGCAGGTAGAACACCAGCCAGATGGGCACGACGACGATCGCGCCGATCAGAATATGCGGGACGGCCCAGCGGACGGCGTCCACGACGGTCATGAAGATGCTCTCGACCGTGCCGCCGATATTGCGCAGCAGCGAGCCGGGGTCGAGGTCCAGCACGTTGAGGATGAAGCCGACCACGAAGCTGAGGATGAGCAGGCGGATGAGGATGCCGCCGATACCGCCGCGCATGGCGATCTAGCCGTCCTTCGAGGCGAAACGCAGCCCGCCGGCGACCTGCAGGGTCGGCACGATGTCGATCAGGTTCACGTTCACATGAGCCGGTGCGTCGAGCACGTAGATGATCGCATCGGCCACGTCCTTGGCCTGCAGGGGCTCGACCTCGGTATAGAACTTACGGGCCAGTTCGGCGTCGCCCGTCGCCTGTTCCAGGAATTCGGTCGCGACCCGGCCAGGCGCGATTTCCGATACCCGGACATGCTTGCCGTAAAGCTCGTTGCGCAGGACCTGGCCGAGCACGCGCAGACCAGTCTTGGCCGCGTTATAGACCGACATATTGGGGAAAATCGCCAGGGCGCCGAGCGAGGTGACATTGATGATATGGCCCCGGTCGCGCGCCGCCATGCTTTTGGCGGCGGTACGCAGCACGTGGGTCGCGGCGCGCAGATTGATGTCGAGGACCCGGTCGACCTGTTCGGCCGTCATCTCGAACAGCGGGCCGGGCGGCACGCCGGATCCCGCATTGTTGACGACGATATCGGGCGCCAGTTCGGCCATCGCGGCCTCGAGAGCCGGCGTGTCCATCAGGTCGAGAGCCAGCGGCGTGCAGCCGGTCTCCTCGGCCAGGGCGTCCAGCCGGTCGGCCCGGCGGGCCAGGGCGGTGACGGCAATGCCACGGGCACGCAAGGCCCGGACAACTTCCGCGCCGATCCCGGCGCTGGCCCCTGTGACGAGGGCGCTTCTGTAGTCGGATATGGTCATGGGCGCGGAGTATAGCGGGCCGGACCGCGCGCGCCCACGCCTGAATGCCGCCGATACTGGACCCCATGCCGCGTGGCGATCACAATCGCCGCCAACGGAAAACGCGAGGGGATAAGCCATGAAAGCGGCGCGCTATTGGGATCACGACCGGCCCTTGATCATCGAGGATGTTGCCGATCCGGTTTTGCGGCCCGGGGCCGTGACGGTGCGGGTGACGGCCTGCTTCGTCTCACCGACCATGGCCTCGGTCATGGCATCGGCGAGTCCGCCGCCGCTGCCGCCGGCGCCCTTCGTCCCCGGCATGAACGTGCTGGGCGAGGTGCTGGAGGTGGCGGGGGACGTTTCCGGCCTGGCGCCGGGCACGCCGGTCTTCTGCGATCCGCTGGTGCGCTCGATCAATCCCGGCGCGCCGGACGATTCGGCCTTCGCCGGCTATTTCGGCTTTTCCGACGCGGCGCGCGGCATCCTCGCGCGCTGGCCCGATGGCGGTTTCGCCGAAAAGGCGATTTTCCCGGCCGAAGGCGTGACGCCCCTGGGCGCGGCCGTGTCCGCCGGCCCGGCCATGCTCAGCCGCCTCGGTCATCTCGGCACCGCCTACGGCGCCTTCGCGCGCGGCGGATACGCGCCGGGGCAATGCGTTGCCGTCACCGGTGCGACCGGCATTCTAGGCGTGTCCACGGTCCTGCTCGCCCTCGCCATGGGCGCGGGCCGCGTCGTCGCCATCGGCCGCCGGCCCGAGACCTTGGAACGGCTGGTCGCCTTGGACCCGACCCGGGTCGTCGCGGCCGGTTACGATTCCATTCCCGCCGGGGTGGATCTGGTGGTCGATGCCCTGGGCCATGTTCCGACGCCGGCGCCGACCCTGGCCGCCATCGCTGCCCTGCGCCGGGGCGGCAATGCCGTCCTGATCGGTGGGGTGGCGGGCGATCTGCCCTTGCCCTACGGCTCAATGCTCGGGCGCGAGATCGGCGTGATCGGCTCTCTCTGGTTCGAACGATCGGCGATGGCGACGGTCCTGGGGATGATCGGCAGCGGCCAGCTGGACCTCTCCGCCTTGCAGGTCGACAGCTATCCCATCGAGCGTGCGAACGAGGCGATGGCTGCCGCCGCCGCACCCGACCGGCCCGACGGCTTCACCCATGTTGCAGTGGTTCCGGCCTAGCTGAAGGCGATCATCCGGCCGCAGACGATCGCGCCGAGCCAGAGGGAAATCGACAGCAGGGCGGCCGCGCGGACCGGGGCCAGAGTCCGTCCGGTCAGGCCTTCGACGCGGGGAAATATCCGCAGATGGAAATAGGCGGCGTTGAGCCCGGCCAGGGCGATGAAGCCCAGCTTCCAGGGAAAGAAGGGGTTGCCCCAGACGTCGCGCGGGTTGACCGCGAACATCAGGAAGCCCGTCGTGACGGCGAGGCAGAAGGCGCCGACCGTCAGCGGCAGGAGATGGCGCGCCAGCGGACGCAGCGGCAGGACGCGCGAGCGGCCGAGCAGGCGCAGATCGAAGGCCAGGATCGTGCCGAACAGCGTGGCGATCGAAAGGACATGGGTCAGGTTGATGAGCGGATAGGCCCATCTCGTGCTGCGCAGATAATAGGCGAGCTGCAGGTTCTGGATGGTGTCCAGGATATCCACGACTGAAACTCCCCGGCGCTATTCGCAACTTACGGGGAGCGTCGTCTCCGTCACCCAATACCGCTTGCCGCCGGTGATTTCGACGAAGGCGACATAGGCATCCGATTCCATATCGCAGGACGGATAGGCGATTGCTCGGAAAGTATCGTTGTCCTTGAGATCCGCGCCCATGATCCCCGCCTTCTCGAGCTGCCAGAAGGCCGAGATGACGAGTGCCCAGAGACCTTCCTGGGCGGCGCGGATGCCCTGGGGAACGGCGCGGCCTTCAATCTCCGCGCCCGGCATGTAGTCGGGCGGCAGGACGACGCCCGGCTCGACCTCGACCCGCACATAGGAATGGGGATATTGCCAATAGACCTCGCGGATGCGGCCTTCGAAATAGAGCGGCTGGGTCGATTCGAAACGGACGAAACCGTGATGGGCCTCGACCGCCGTCGCCAGCCCGAGGATCGCAAAAACGGCGGTGCAAAGAAGGGCGAGCGCTCGCCGCTTGGCTTTGCCGCCGTCATGGGTGTCAGATTGGGCCATCGCCCCTCGCTCCCGTAATCCGCGCCGTGTTCATTGGGCAGAGAAGCTAGAGCATCATCCGATCTGCGTGAATCGAAATAGGGGATTCCGTTGGATCGGGATTTCTGATTCAA
>JAQCGR010000106.1 GCA_027619995.1 Pseudomonadota bacterium
TGAATCAGAAATCCCGATCCAACGGAATCCCCTATTTCGATTCACGCAGATCGGATGATGCTCTAGCGGTTACGGCCAGCGTTCTGGTCGAACTGCTCTTCTCGATCCTTTATGCGCCGATCCTGATGGTTGCCAAGAGCCATATCGTCTACGACGTGCTGACCGGTCGGGATAGCGGCTGGACGACCCAACGGCGCGGCGACGGCGCCACGGCCTTCGCCGACGCGTTCCGCGCCCATCGCTGGCATATGACCCTCGGCGCGACCCTCGCGCTGGTCGCGTCCCAGGTGAATATCGATCTGTTCTTCTGGCTTCTGCCCCTCACCGCGGGGTTGATCCTGGCGCCATTCCTGTCCTGGCTCAGCGCCAGCACGGTTCTCGGCGGGCTGCTCGGCAAGCTGGCCATCCTGCGCACGCCCGAAGAGCGCCGCCACGTCGCGATGACCATCATCGATCGCTACGAATCCCGTCTGGCGGATTTCGCACCGCCGCCGAATGCCGCCGGGCCGATCGGCCGGCTGCGCAACGACCAGGAATTATGTGAGTGGCATCTGGCTCAATTGGATGGCGGCGGGGAGGGCGGTTTCGACCCGCCGCTGGTTCTGGCGCGGGCCAAGGCACAGGGTGCGGCGGATATTGCCGCGCTGGAGGCCTGGCTGACCCCGGCTGAAACCATGGCCCTGCTGCATGACCGCGCGTTCATCGAGGCGCGATGCCGCATCGATTCGGCCGAAACTTTGGCGAGTTGAGCGTGCCCCGGAACGCCTAGACGGCTTGCGCGGCCCAGACCTCGATTTCGATCTGCCATTCGGGAAAGGCCAGGCGCGGCACGTAGATCAGGGTCGAGCAGGGCTTCACGGAGGCGGCGATCATGCGGTGGCGCACCTCTCGATAGACCTCGAGATCGACGCCGTCGACGAGGAAGACGCCCAGGCGGACGATATCCTGGGGCGTCATGCCGCCGCTTTTCAGCACGGTCAGCATATTGCTGAAGGCGAGTTCCGCCTGCTCCGCAAAATCCTCCGGCACGCTGCCATCCACGCGCACGCCGAGCTGGCCCGATATGCACAGCACGCGCTTGCCGGGGTCGATTTCGATGCCGTGGCTGTAGGAGCCGAAGGGCGGCGGCACGCCGGGCGGGTTGTGGATCTTGTTGTTCATCCGAGAGCGCGTTTGGCTATTCCTCGAGTTTCACTACAACGCCTGCCGGTGGGGGAATATCGCAGAAGCCACTGGTTTCGACGCGGCAGAGCAATTCGCCCGATTCGGTGAGCCTGCGTTTCAAGGCCTCGGCCGACCGCGTGATCGTGAGCGACTGGCAATTGTAGACGGCCGTTCTTTGGGCGTCGATCAGGGTGGAGGCGCGGGCCATGCCGCGAATGTCCTTGAGATCCACGTTGGCCGTCACAAGGCAGGGGAAATAGACTTTCCGGTTAGGATCATAGCAATCCGTCCGAACTTCCGCGCGATACCGGTCGTTGTTCGGCACGGCAATGGCCGTCGCGATCGTGTCGATGCCCTTGTCGAAATAGTCCTGGCGGCTGATGTCGCCGTTGAGCAGCGCGCCCGTGTACTTGATATGGGTGAAGGCAAAGTTGCTGGACGGTTTCAGGTCGAAGGAGCAAAGCTCGGCATTGACCGCGTCCGGCGGCTGGTAGTTCTCGAAGGGCTCGGAACAGGCCACGGTCAGGAACACGGCGGCGAACAGCCCCGATTGGCGCAGCAGGCGCGCATTCACCATGGAAGTAACCTCAGCACCCTATACACCGCGACGTCATCTTTCCTCAGCACCCTTTCCATTGCTCGGGCTTGGCGAGGCCCGTCCTCAGCTTCGTGGCATCGTCGCCGCTGGCAGCCCCGATCTGGTCCTGATCGACGCGCGCATCGGTGAGGTCGGCACCGCAGAGCAGCGCGCCCGTCATGATCGCTTCCTTTAGGTTGGCGCCCGCCAGGTTGGCGCCAGTCAGGTCCGCGCCTGTGAGGGTCGCGTCGGACAGATCGGCATTCCGCAGATCGGCGCCGCGCAGATCTGCCTTGCGAAGAATGGCGAGGTGCAACTGGGCGCCCACCAACTTCGCATTGCTCATGTCCGTCTTGCGCAGATAGGACTCGACGAGATTGGCGCCGGAGAGATTGGCACCCGAGAGGTCGGTCTTGTAGAGGGTCGCCCGTTCCAGATTGGCGCCGGACAGATTGGCGCCGCTCAAGTTCGATTTGCTGAAATCGGACCACTCGAAATTGCCGCCCTTGAGGCCGGCGCCGGAAAGGCTGGCGCGGGTCAGGTCGCAGCGGTCGCAGCCCTGGCCGTTCTTGGCCTTGGCGAGATGACTTTCATCGAAGGCCTGGGCCGGGCCGATCGAGGAGAGAACGAGAATCGCGAGTATGGCTAAATGGCGCATGGCCGTCCTTATCCCGGGCGCGTTGGCCCGCTACAGTGGACCGACGGGCGCGCATGATCGCCGCGCCCGCCCGGTGGCGCAAGGCCTTCCGATCGAGTACGGGGCCGGCCTGAGGGGAAAACTGAAGAGGGGGCCAAGTTGACCGACGATTCTTTTGCATGGCAGCGGCAGCTGCCGATAGATCCGCCGTTCGATGCCGCGGAATTCGAGGCGCGCGTCGCCAAGGTGCGGGCCGGCATGGCTGCGCGCGGCATCGACCTTCTGCTCGTCGCTTCACCCGAGAGCATCTATTTTCTGACCGGCTACCGAACCACGGGCTATTACGTCTATCAGCTCTTCCTGTTGCCGCTCGAAGGCGACGGGATCTTCGTCACCAGCAAGCTCGAGCATTCCAATGTTCGCGGCCTGGCTCAGGTGCCGCGCGGCTTGTGGGTTTCCATGACCGACGATCCCGTCGAGGTCACCCTGCGCGCCGCGCGGGAGGCAGGGGCGGAGAGCGCCAAGGGCATCGGTTACGAGGAATGCGGCTTCTGGACGCCGCCGCAGATCCTGGATGGCGTGCGCGCGGCCTTCCCGAATGCCAGGAGCGTTCCGGCAAGCGGGGTCCTGGAGGATGGGCGGCGCATCAAATCCCCGGCGGAAATCGCCTGCATCCGCGAAGCGGCGCGCCTCGCGTCACTGGGCGCGCGGGCGGGCATTGCCGAAGTCGCGCCCGGCGTGACGGAGAACGCTATCGCCGGCACGATCTACAAGGCGATGTTCGATGAGGGCTGCGAATTCCCCTCGGGTCAGCCCTATGTCGTGACCGGTCCGCGCGGCGCCCTGGCCCATATGACCGCCGAACGCCACAAGGTCGAGACCGGGCATTGCGTCTATTTCGAGGTCGGCGGCTGCTTCAAGCGCTATAGCGGTTCGGTCATGCGCATGGTCTCGGTCGGCCCGCCCTCGGACCAGGCCAAGCGGCTGGCTGAGGCGTCGCTCGGCGCGCTGCAGGCGGCGATCGATGCGATCCGGCCGGGCGCAATCTCCCAGGACGTAGACCGGGCGGGCAGGGGCGTGATCGAACGCGCCGGGCTGGGCCAGTTCTTCCATCACCGCTTCGGCTATTCCATGGGCATCGCCTTTCCGCCCGGCTGGGGTGAGGGGCTGGTCATGGATATCGCCGAGGGAAATGAAAGACCGCTCGAACCCGGCATGGTCTTCCATCTGGTGCCGAACATGGTAGTGCCCGAGTTCGGTTCCATGGGCTTCAGCGAAACCGTGCTGGTGACCGAGGGCGGCAACGAGATACTGACCGATGTGCCGCGTGAAATCGTCACGATGTGATGCGGGCCTGTCGCGGGATGGGAATCCGATCTTCGGCCCCTGGCGTCTGGCTGTGGCGATAGCGATAGTGCGAAAGCCCTGGGGGAGGGCGATCCCGGGCAGGCCGGGTCACCACGTCCGGCCCCGAACGCTTCGCTGAGCGCAAGGCGGGAGTGGCGTTGGCTGGAGCGGCCTGAAGGTATGGACGTAGGCGGCATGACGGCAGGGCAGAAGCAGGCATTCGTCCCATCGTTTTCGGCCCAGCCGATCTGGGACCATGCGCGGAGGGATCCTGGGCGCGTGGCCGTGGCCGATTCGAACAGTTCCCTCAGTTACGAAGATCTGCGCGACGATGTGGCGCGGCTGGCTCTGGCCCTTCGGGAGAGCGGGATCCGCCCCGGCGAACCCGTGCTCGTCCTGCTGGATGTTTGCGTCGAATCGGTCATCGCCTATTGGGCGCTTCGGTCGATCGACGCGGTCGTGGTCGTGGGCGACCCGACCTGCAAGGATGACGAACTCGCCTATTACCTGAGCGCGACCGGCGCCCGCCGCATCGTGGCGGGGGTCAGGGCCGCGCAGGCGCTCTCCGCCCCGCAAGGCACGGCCTGGCATGTCCTTGAGGACAACACCGGGGCATTGCGCCGCTGGTCGCTGGACCGCGAGAGCGATCCGGTCCCGGCCCATTCGCCGCGCGATCTGGGGGAGGATGCCTCGGTCATCCTCTTCAGTTCGGGGACGACCGGCCGGCCGAAGGCGATCCTGCACACGACGGAGTCCCTGCGAGGCCTGCACGAAACCTTGATCCACACCTGGAAGCTGGGTCCCGAGGACCGCGTCCTGGGCGCGCTGCCCTTTCACACGATCTACGGCCTGGTCTTCAGCGCGGCCTCGTCCATTTACGCCGGGGCGAGCCTGATCCTGCTGGAGAAGTTCCATCCGGAACGCGCCTTGCGGGCCATCGAGGCCCATCGGATAACCACCGCCGCCTTCGTGCCGACCATGGCGCTGATGATTCTCAATTTCGACGGGCGGGAGGACCACGACCTCGGTTCGTTGCGGGCGGTCTACACGGCGTCCGCGCCGATCAGCGAATTGGATATCGAACGGTTCGCGGCCTTCTCGGGCACTTCCTTGATCGCCAATTACGGTCTCTCGGAGATTCCGGGCGCGGCGGTCGAACGAGCGGACGTACCCCATTTCCCGGGTTCCGTGGGCCGCATCAGCCCCGGTTTCGAGGTCTGTGTCCGCGACCCGAGCGGCGCCCCCTTGGCCATCGGCGAGACGGGCGAAGTTACCATGCGCGGGCTCTCGCTGATGAAGGGCTATCTGGGCGCCCCGGAACAGACCGCCGAGCGCATTCGCGATGGCTGGATCTATTCCCAGGACATCGGCCGGGTCGATGAATTGGGCAATATCTTCCTGTCCGGCCGCGCGTCGGAAATGATCATCCGGGGCGGGCTGAACATATCGCCGCGCGAGGTCGAGACGGCCTTGTCCAAGCATGCCGACGTTCTGGACGTTGCCGTCATTGGACTCGACGATCCGATCTTCGGGCAGATCGTGCTGGCGGTGGTCGTGCCCCGCCGGGCCGCCGAGGAGGAGCGGATGCGCGGCGTCCTGCTGGAGCATTGCCGCACCCAATTGCCGCCGGCCAAGGTGCCGACGCGTATTGAGTTCATGGACGAACTGCCACGCAACGCTGGTGGCAAGGTGCTGCGCAAAGAGCTTCAGCAATTCGTTGCGGACCAGGAATCGAAAGGAGCCTGAGATGACCGAGGGAAGCATCCGGACCGAGGTCCTGGACGAGCGCGTGGCGGTGATAACCATCGATCGGCCGGAAAAGCGCAACGCGCTGACAACCGGTATGGTCGCCAGCCTGACCCAGGCCTTCCAGGTCTATGACACCGATCCCGAAATCCGCTGCATCGTGCTGACCGGGGCCGGCGACAACGCCTTCTGCGCCGGCCACGATATCAAGGCGATCACTCCCACGGATCGCGGGCACCTCTATGAAGAGGCGCATATGCAGGTGTTTTTCGCGCCGCGCGACACCAGCAAACCGGTGATCGCGGCGATAAACGGTTCGGCCTATGCCGGCGGCTTCTGCCTGGCGCTGAACTGCGACCTGCGGATCGCGACGCCCGAGGCGAGCTTTGCCATACCGGCGGCGCGGCTGGGCATCGTGCCGATTGCCGGACAATCGGCGCGGCTGCCGCATCTGCTGCCTTCGGCGATCGTCACGGAAATGGTGATGCTGGGCAAACCCCTGACCAGCCAGCGGGCGGAACATTTCGGCTTCCTCAACGCGATCGTGCCCCAAGCCGATCTGCTCGACCATGCCGTTGAGATGGCCCGAGAGATATCGACGCTGTCGGCGGTCACCACCCGGTCCTACAAGCGGATCATGCAGACGACCTTGTTCGAGAACGTCCCGGCCGCCGATGCGATGGAATACTGGCTGGCCATGGCGGCGGGGCAGGGGCCCGATCTCGCCGAAGGTCTCGCCGCCTTCGCCGAACGCCGGCCGCCGGCATTCGGGCCCGCGCTTCGCTAGGGCGCATGACTCTTCTGACGCCTGAAATCACAGCCTGGGTCGGCCAGTCGATCGAATTCTTCAGCGATCCGGTGACCGAGGGCGAGATTCGCCGCTTCGTCGCCGCGTCGGAGGATCCAAATCCCGCCTATCTATCGTCCGGCGATCAGCCGCCCATTCAGGCGCCGCCGATGCTCTACTACGCGATCACGCGCCCCTTTGTGGCCGGGTCCGAATTCGCCGAGGACGGCACCGTCTTTGAGCATCGCCCGATGATCGGCAAGGGCCAGGCCATGGGTGGCAGCGTCGAGGTGGAATGGTTGCGCCCGATTCGCCTGGACGATCGGTTGCGCGGGGTGCGGACCCTGGCTTCCCTGAACGAGAAGCAGGGCAACCGCATGCATTTCGTGATCGCCGAATGGGTCACCGAATATTTCGACCAGAAAGAGGACCTCGTGGTCCGTGAACGCTATGAACAAATACTATTCTGAGACCGCGCTGTCGGCGGAGCGGATCGCCGTCGGCGCCCGACTGATGCCGCTCGTCAAATCGCCGACGCGCGTCGGCGTGGTGTTGTTCTGCGCCGCAATTCGGAATTTCCATCGCCTTCATTACGATCTGCCCTATACCCAGGCGCAGAACATCCGCGATGTGATCGTGCCGGGTTTCCTGATGGGCAATTGGTGCGTCGAGGCGGTTACCAGGTCTCTCATGCCGGGGGCGGAGATCCGACGGCTCAAGTTCAAGAACACGCGCATGGCCTTCGTCGAGGACAGTTTCAGAATCGAGGGTACGGTCGTGGCTTACGACGCGGGTGCGGAGGGCGGGCCGCTCGCGCGTTGCGATCTGACGGTCACGGACTCGGCCGGCGAAGTCGTGACCACCGGCACCGTCGACGTGACCTGGTAGACGCGCGCAGGTTCAAAGGCAGGCTTGCGCGAACCGGTCCTGGCGGGACCCTCAGCTTGGCGCTTTGCCGTATTCCCGGCCGCCACTAGGATGGCGCGCCCGATGACCGGCGGAGGCTGGCCGGGGCAGTCGTAAGGAGGGGGCATCCTGCAGAAAACGCGGTCGCTATACGTAACGGGGGTCGTGCTCGCCATGATGGGCGGCGTGACCTTGAGCTTCGGCGGCGCGCTGTTCCGCACGGTCCGCGAGGCCGACGACTGGCAGGTCCTGTTCTACCGGGGCGCCGGCTTCGCGCTCGGCGTGCTGATCTTCGTCCTGATCAACCGGCGCGGACGCCTCATCTCGGCGTTTCGCGGAATCGGCCGGCCAGGCATCGCCGCCAGCGTGATCCTGGGCCTGGCGATTCCCTGCTACACCCTGGCGATCCTGAGTGTGACCGTTGCGAACGCCCTGTTCGTGGTCAGCACCTCGCCGCTCTTCGCCGCGATCGTCGGGTTGATCGTGCTGCGCGAAAAGGTCAAGCCGATCACATGGTTCGCGGCCGGGGTCGCGCTGATCGGCGTCGGCGTGATGATGTACGACGCCTTCACGACCGAGGTGGCGGCCGGTCTCGACGACCGGTTGCTGTTCGGCAACGTCATGGCCGTGCTTGCCGCGCTGGGCCTGGGCGCCTTCACCGTGGCGCTGCGCTTCCGCCCGGAGTCCGACATGTCGCCGGCCTTGATCATCGCCGGGCTGATTTCCGCCCTGGTCGCCATCGTCCCCATCTCGGGTGCGATCGTGGTGATTGAGTTCGATCTGATCCTCTGCCTGGGCATGGGGTTGCAGGCCGCACTCGGTTTCGCCCTGCTGACCTTCGGCGCGAAGTACATTCCGGCGGCCGAGGTCGCGCTGTTGTCGCTGATGGAAATGCTGCTCGGCCCGATCTGGGTCGAATTGTTCGTCGGCGAAACGGTGGACGAGAATACCCTGCTCGGGGGCTCCATCGTCTTCATGGCCGTCTTGGCCTTCGCCGTCGTCGGCATCCGCGATGCCCGGCGGCGGCGCAGCGAACGGCGCGCGACCGCCGCCGGTTTGCACGCCGGCCGACGGTCCGCCCTGCCCGAACCGCCACTGCCCGAACCGCCACTGCCCATCGCAGGCGAGGCTCGGACGATGCCCCAATCCGATATGAACAATGCGCTGGCCTATGCCCTGCGCCGGGCCGAGCGCGACGAGGCCCAGTTGACAGCGGACTCGGCTGCCGTGCCGGTCGCGGCGGGCAAGCAGGACCCGGTGCCCGAGCCCCGCGTCCGGCGAGTCAGGCCGTCGGCCGATCCTTTCGCCGAAGCTGCGCTCTACCTGACCGTGGAATATCGCTTGCGCGAGCGCCTGGCTCCGGTGCTGCGTCAATGGGTCGAAGCGAATCTGCCGCGCATCACGGAAAGCATGGTGCGCGGCGAGGTCCGCCGGCTGGTCGACCAGGCCGAGGACGCGCGGGACGACCCGTACTAACCGCTTTCGGAATCAGCCCTCGGCCAACTCGTAGCGGACGGGTTTGGACCAGTCGCCGGCGGCGTGCTTGTCCCAGTAGAGCTGGCGTACCCGCGTCGTCGCGGGGCCCGGCTTGCCGTCTCCGATCCGTTTGCCGTCGAGGGTCGTCACCGGCATGACGCCGCCGGCGGTCGAGGTCACCAGTATCTCCTCGGCGGCATGGAGGTCGTCCTCCGTCATCACAGCCTGGCGCGCGCCGACATTCAGCTCTGAGCAGAGATCGAGAACCGCGCCGCGGGTGATGCCTTCGAGCACGCCTTCACCCGGCGTCGTCCAGTTGCCGTCGCGATGGGTGAAGAGGTTGTAGCCCGGCCCCTCGGTCAGATTGCCTTCCAGATCCTTGAGGACGACGAAATTGGCGCCCGCCTCATAGGCCTCGAACAGGCTCATCTCCATGTCGATCCAGTGGTAGTTCTTGACCTTGGGATCGACCGAAGCCTTGTCGATGCGCGGGATGGAACTGACATGCAGATGCACGCCTTCGTCCTGCTGTTCGGGCGTCGCGAGCCAGACGAAGGGCACGGCGAAGGCATAGAAATTGTTGGTGCAGAGCCGGGGGTCGCGGATGCCCTTGAGGGGCCGGCCGCGGGTCAGGGTCATCGAGACATAGGCGTCTTCCAGCCCGGTCTTGGCGACGCATGTGTGGAGGACGGTCTCAAGCTCGTCCCGGCTCATGGGCAGTTCCATGCGCAGGCGCCCGATGCCGCTTTCGAACCGGTCGAGATGCTTTTCCAGGCGGAAGAAACGGCCCTTCCAGACATGGGCCACGTCATAGGTGCAGTCCGAGCGCACCATGCCCCAGTCCAGGATCGAGATCTTGGCATCGGCGATGGGCACGAATTCGCCGTCCATGAAGGCGCAGCCGGCGCTCAAATCAGGGCCGTCGGCCTCGGGATGAAGTTGAGTCACGGACATGGTGGTCCCCTCTACTGGAATGGCGAGATGAAAGGGAGAATGCGGGGTTCGCCGAAGGTGGGTCAAGCGTTGTGGACGGCGAAGCGGGGGAAGCGGGCTAGTATCCGGGTGAAAGCGTTGCGAGGCAGGCGATGAACGAACGAAATCACGGACGCTTGGCGGTCCTGACGAATGCAGAGATGTACCGCGCCGATACGGCTGCGGGCGAAAGCGGCGTCGCTGGCGAGATCCTGATGGCGAATGCCGGGCGGGCCTGCGCCGAGGCGATCCGCGCGCGCCGCAAGCC
>JAQCGR010000107.1 GCA_027619995.1 Pseudomonadota bacterium
CGCAGCCAGGGTTTTCCCGTTCGCGTCGTCGATCACCTGGGCATAGATATGCTTGCTCGACCGGAAGACCGAAAGACGCGGTCGTCCGCCCGCCACCTGTGCCACCCGGTAGCGTGTCCGCCCCTGGCGGCGCATGAACTTTTCTTTGGAAGTCAGCATCGCCTCGGTCCTACTTCTTCTTGCCTTCCTTTTGCAGCACATATTCGCCGTCATAGCGAATACCCTTGCCCTTGTAGGGCTCAGGCCGGCGGTAGCTGCGGATCTCCGAAGCGACCTGGCCAACCTGCTGCTTGTCCGCGCCATGAACCTGAATTTCGGTCGGCAGCGGACAGGTGATCTTGATACCCTCCGGGATCGGATAGGCCACATCGTGGCTGAACCCGAGCTGGAGGTTTAGATTCTTGGCATCGGCCTGGGCGCGATAGCCCACGCCGATGATCTTCAGCGTGACCGTGAAGCCTTCGTTCACGCCTGTCACCAGGCCGTCGATCAGGCTACGCGTCGTGCCCCACATGGTGCGCGAGGACTTGGACTTGCTGCGCGGCTTGACCCACACCTTGCCGTCATCGATCGAAACCTCGACCTCGTCGGACAGATGCGCCTGCCGTTCGCCCAGCTTGCCCTTTGCCGTAAGAACGCGGCCGGCGATCGAAATATCGACGCCATTGGGCACTTCCACGGGGTTCTTGCCGATGCGGGACACGGAACCGTACTCCTAGAACACTTGGCAGATGACTTCGCCGCCGACATTGGCGGCGCGCGCTTCGTGATCTGACATCACGCCACGCGGCGTCGAAAGAATGGCGATGCCGAGACCGCCATAGACCTTGCCCAGATCGCCGATGCCCGAATAGACGCGGCGGCCGGGACGGGAAACCCGCTTGATCTCGCGGATAGCGGGTTCGCCCTGATGATACTTGAGTTCGATGCGCAGTTGGGCAATGCCCTTGCGCACCTCTTCGCGCTCGTAACCGCGGATAAAGCCTTCGCGCTGCAGCACGTCAAGCACTGTCGCCTGCTGTTTCGAGGCCGGCGCGTGAATGGCGGACTTGCGTGCATGCTGCCCGTTTCGAATTCGGGTCAGCATATCGCCGAGGGGATCGCTCATCGACATTTTGTCAAACCCCTACCAACTCGCCTTGACCATACCGGGAATCTGACCCTTCAAGGCCAGTTCACGCAGCGCGATCCGCGACATCTTGAATTTACGATAATACGCCCGCGGCCGACCCGTCAGGTCGCACAGATTGCGCACCCGCACCGCCGAAGCGTTGCGCGGCATCTGCGAAAGCTTCAGGCGCGCGTTGAAGCGCTCCTCGGCCGGAAGGTCGACATTGCGTGCGATGCTCTTCAGCGTTGCGCGCTTCGTCGCGTCGCGCGCCACCAAGCGCCGCCGCTTCTTGTTCCGCTCGATCATACTCGTCTTGGCCATGTGGTCTCGGCCTCCGATTCTTCGCTCAGTTACGGAACGGCAGATTGAAACCGCGCAACAGGGCCAGGCCCTCTTCGTCGGTCCTTGCCGTCGTGACAATGATGATGTCCATGCCCCGAATTTCGTCGACCTCATCGTAGTCGATCTCGGGGAAAACGATCTGTTCGCGCAGTCCCATCGCGAAATTGCCGCGGCCGTCGAAACTGGTCGCGGTCAAGCCGCGGAAATCCCGCACTCGCGGCAGGGCAATCGTGACCAGCCGATCGAGGAATTCGTACATCCGCCGACCGCGCATGGTCACCTTGCAGCCGACCCGCATGCCTTCGCGCAACTTGAAGGTGGCAACGGCCTTCCGGGAGGTCACGATCAAGGGCTTCTGCCCCGTGATGCGCGCAAGTTCCGAAGCCGCGGAATCGATCTTCTTCGAATCGGCGGCGGCTTCGCCCACACCCATGTTGACGACGATCTTTTCGAGGCGCGGAACCTCTAAGGGATTGCCGTAGCTGAAGCTCTCCATGAGCCCCTGCTTGACGACGGCGTTGTAATGTTCTTGTAGCCTGGCGGTCATCTTGTCCGTCCTATTGGTCCAGGATTTCGCCGGAACGCTTAGCGAAGCGCACCTTCCGGCCGTCATCCATGGTGCGGTAACCGACCCGCGTCGCCTTGTTTTCCTTGGGGTCCATCACCGCGATGTTCGAGACGTGGATCGACGCCTCCTTCTCGATGATGCCACCGGCCTCGGTCTGACTGGGGCGCGTATGACGCTTGACCATGTTGACCCCGGCGACGAGCACGCGGCGCTCCGTCGGCATCACGCGCAGAAC
Source organism: Pseudomonadota bacterium (assembly GCA_027619995.1). GTDB lineage: Bacteria > Pseudomonadota > Alphaproteobacteria > CADEGL01 > CADEGL01 > JABIRQ01. Next base: position 2,257 of record JAQCGR010000107.1, read on the forward strand.
CTCGCCCGACTTGCCCTTGTCGCGGCCTGTCAGCACAGCGACCTTATCGCCCTTTTTGACGCGCAGCTTGTTGGTCATGGTCAGAGGACCTCCGGCGCGAGGGAAACGATCTTCATGAAGGCGCGCTGCCGCAACTCCCGGGTCACCGGGCCAAAGATACGCGTGCCGATCGGCTCGTTCGCCGGCGTCAGCAACACTGCGGCATTGCGATCGAAGCGGATGGTCGTGCCATCCTGCCGGCGGATTTCCTTGGCCGTGCGCACAACCACCGCACGATGGACGTCGCCCTTCTTCACGCGACCCCGCGGAATGGCTTCCTTCACCGACACCACGATGATGTCGCCGACCGACGCGAACTTCCGCTTCGAGCCGCCCAGCACTTTAATGCACTGGACACGGCGCGCGCCGGAATTGTCCGCGACGTCCAGATTTGTCTGCATCTGGATCATGGCGTGGTCTCCAACCCTTTATGCGGACCCGGTTTCGTCGCCGGACTTGCCGACAACTTCCCAGGTCTTGAGCTTCGACAAAGGACGGCATTCCTGGATACGGACCTGGTCGCCGACCTTGTATTCATTCGTCTCGTCATGCGCGAGGTAGTTCTTCGAGCGCACGATGTACTTCTTGTACAGCGGATGCTTGAAACGGCGGTTGACTCGCACCCGGACTGTCTTGTCGCTGGCGTCGGTCAGCACCGTGCCTAGCAGGACTCGCTTCGGCATCTCGTCGGCTCCTAACTCGCGGCCTTCTGGCCAATAATTGTCTTTACCCGAGCGACATCCCGACGAACTTCGCGCATCCGCGCGGTGTTCTCAAGCTGTCCGCTCGCCTTCTGAAAGCGCAGATTAAACGCCTCTTTCTTGAGGTCGCGGAGCTGGTCCACGAGCTCATCCGGCGTCTTCTGGCGCAGATCTTCCGCCTTCATCGCCCTAATCCTCGTCGCCTAGACGCGCCACGAAGCGCGTCTCGATCGGCAGCTTCGCCGCCGCCAGTTCCAATGCCTGACGCGCAACGTCGCGCGGCACACCGTCAACCTCGAACATGATCCGGCCTGGCTTCACGCGGGCCGCCCAGAACTCGGGCGTGCCCTTGCCCTTGCCCATGCGGATTTCGGCCGGCTTCTGACTGATCGGCACATCCGGGAAGATGCGAATCCACACCCGGCCGGCACGCTTCATATGCCGTGTGATCGTCCGTCGAGCGGCCTCGATCTGGCGCGCCGAGATCCGATTGGGAGACACAGCCTTCAAGCCATAAGCACCGAAGGTCAGAGTCGTTCCGCCCTTGGCGAGGCCATGGATGCGGCCCTTGAACTGTTTGCGATAGCGCGTGCGCTTCGGCTGTAACATTGATGTTCTCCTGCCCCTCGCCTAGCGCGTTGGCTGCTGTTCGGAGAGACGCTTGTCCTGCGCCATTGGATCATGGGCCAAAATCTCGCCCTTGCAGATCCAGACCTTGACCCCGCAAGTCCCGTAGGACGTGCGCGCCGTGGCCACGCCATAGTCGATATCCGCGCGCAGGGTATGAAGCGGCACGCGACCCTCGCGATACCACTCCGTGCGCGCGATCTCTGCACCGCCGAGGCGGCCACCGCAGTTGATCCGGATACCCTCGGCGCCAAGACGCATGGTCGACTGCACAGCGCGCTTCATGGCGCGGCGGAAGGCGATGCGGCGCACGAGCTGCTGGGCGATATTGTCGGCCACCAGGGTCGCGTCCAGCTCCGGCTTGCGGATCTCGACGATGTTGAGATGCACGTCGCCGCCGGTCTTCGCCGACAATTCCTGGCGCAGCTTTTCGATATCCGCGCCTTTCTTGCCGATGATGACGCCCGGTCGCGCGGTGTGAATCGTGATCCGCGCGCGCTTGGCGGGACGCTCGATGACGACGCGGCTGACGCCAGCCTGGCTCAACCGCTTGGTCAGGTACTCGCGCAGATCGAGGTCTTCGTGCAGCAGCTTCGCGTAGTCGCGATCCGCATACCAGCGCGAGTCCCAGGTCCTGTTGATCCCCAGGCGCAGCCCGATCGGATTGACCTTGTGCCCCATTACGCCGCCTCCTCGCGTTCGCGAACCACGACCGTCAGATTGCTGAACGGCTTTTCAATGCGCCCGACCCGACCACGCGCACGCGGACGGAAGCGCTTGATGACCAAACCGCGGCCAACATGGGCCTCGGATACATAGAGACGGTCGACGTCGAGTTGATGGTTGTTCTCGGCATTGGCGATCGCCGATTCCAGGGCCTTCTTGACGTCTCCGGCGATGCGCCGCTTGGAAAAGCTGAGTTCCGCCAGGGCGCGATCGACCTTTTTGCCGCGAATCATGCCGACCACGAGATTGAGCTTGCGCGGGCTGACACGCAGCGTGTGGACCACCACCTTCGCCTCGTTCTCGGCAAGGACGCGTTCTGTCTTGGGCTTACCCATCGTTAAGCGCGCCTCACCTTCTTGTCCGCCGCATGTCCGGAGAAGGTGCGCGTCGGCGCGAATTCCCCGAACTTGTGACCGATCATGTTCTCCGTGACCATCACCGGAATATGCTTCTGCCCGTTGTGAACGCCGAAAGTCAGGCCGACGAACTGCGGCAGGACCGTCGACCGGCGCGACCACATCTTAATGACCTCGTTGCGACCACCATCCCGAACGGCCTGAGCCTTCTTCAGGAGATAGCCGTCCACGAAGGGACCTTTCCATACGGAACGTGACACCTGCTCGCTCCCTTAACGCTTGTGACGGCTACGGACGATGAGCTTGTCGGACGGCTTCTTGGGACTACGCGTCCTGCCGCCCTTGGTCGGTTTGCCCCAGGGGGTCACCGGATGGCGCCCGCCGGAGGTCCGGCCTTCGCCGCCGCCATGTGGATGATCGACTGGGTTCATGGCGACACCGCGCACGCTGGGGCGTTTGCCCAACCAGCGTTTGCGACCCGCCTTGGCCAATTTGACATTCTGTTGGTCCGGGTTGGATACCGCGCCAACGGTGGCCATGCAATCACCTTGTACGTTGCGCATCTCGCCCGAACCCAGACGGAGCAGCGCATACCCGGTTTCGCGGCCGACCAATTGCGCATAAGAACCGCCGGCACGGGCCATCTGGCCCCCACGACCGGGCTTAAGCTCGACGTTATGGACGATCGTGCCGACCGGCATGTTCTTCAGCGGCATGGCGTTGCCCGGCTTCACGTCGACCCGGTCACCGGCCACGACCTTGTCGCCGGCGCTCACGCGCTGGGGCGCCAGGATATAGGCCTGCTCGCCGTCCTCGTAGCTGATGAGGGCGATGAAGGCGGAGCGGTTGGGGTCATATTCCAACCGTTCGATCGTGCCCACGGCGTCCCATTTGCGGCGTTTGAAGTCGACCATGCGGTAACGTCGCTTGTGGCCGCCACCGATACGTCGCGCCGTGATGCGCCCGTTGTTGTTGCGTCCGCCCTTCTTCGTCAGGCCCTGGGTCAGGGCCTTGACCGGCTCGCCCTTCCACAGTTCCGAACGGTCGACCAGCACGAGGCCGCGACGCGATGAAGTGACAGGTTTGTATTGCTTGAGCGCCATCGCCTTAAATCCCCGTCGTCACGTCGATCGAGTGACCCTCTTCGAGGGTAACGACCGCCTTTTTGTAATCGGCGCGCTTGCCCAGCCGACCGCGGAAACGCTTGACCTTGCCCTGCTGGGCAATGGTGTTCACGCCCTTGACCTTGACGCCGAAGAGTCCCTCCACGGCAGCCATGATCTCCGGCTTGCTCGCATCCGGGGCGACCCGAAAGGTCACCTGGTTATGCTCCGATCCACGCGTCGATTTCTCGGTGATCACGGGGGCGCGGATGATGTCATGCATCCGCTCCATGTTCACATGGATCTTGCGGAAATATCGACGGGTCATCGCAGCCTCGCTTGCAGATGCTCGACCGCATCACGGGTCAGGACGAGCGTGTCGCGGCGCAGGATGTCGTAAACGTTCGCACCCTGCTGGGGCAACACGTCGAGATTCGGAATATTTGCGGCTGCGCGGGCGAAATTCTCGTCGACCTGCGGACCGTCGATAATCAAGGCTCGGCCCCAGCCGAGCGCGATCAGGCGATCGACCAGATCCTTGGTCTTGGGCGAGGCCAGCTTGGCGGTATCGATAACCACCAGCTTGCCTTCGGCCTGCTTCGCCGACAGGGCGTTGCACAGGCCAATCTTGCGCAGCTTCTTGTTCAGCTTATGGCCGTGGCTGCGCGGCGTCGGCCCGAAAACCACGCCGCCGCCCCGCCAGATCGGCGATTTGACGGAACCCGCACGGGCACGCCCCAAACCCTTCTGGCGCCACGGCTTCTTCGTGGAGCCAGTGACTTCCGAGCGCTGTTTAGTCTTATGGGTGCCAGCCTGGCGCTTCGCAAGCTGCCAGTTCACGACGCGATGAAGAATATCGCGACGCACTTCGACACCGAAGATCGCCTCTTCCAGCTCGATATCGCCGGCCGCCTTGTTGTCCAGGCTGAGGACTTTAGTCGTGATGGTCATGCCTCGCTGGCCTCCGTGCCTTCGGCCTCTGCCGTTTCGGCGGGCGTTTCGGCGGGTGTGGCGCCGGCGAGGGCTGCCGGATACGGCACATCCGCCGGACGTGCGCGTTTGACCGCGTCCTGGATCAGCACATAGCTGCCCTTCGCGCCGGGAACGGCGCCGCGGACCAGAATCAGGCCGCGCTCCAGATCCGTCTGGACAACGCGAAGATTCTGAATGGTTACCCGATGGTCGCCCATATGGCCGGCCATCTTCTTGCCCTTCCAGACCCGGCCCGGGTCCTGACTGTTGCCGGTCGAGCCATGGCTGCGATGGCTGACTGACACACCGTGCGAAGCCCGCAGGCCCGCAAAATTATGCCGCTTCATCGCACCCGCGAAGCCCTTGCCGATACTGGTACCGACGACATCGACGAACTGCCCGGCCAGGAAATGGTCCACGCTCAATTCCGCGCCGACTTCGAGCAAGGCGTCCTCGGCCACCCGAAACTCGACCAGCTTCGCCTTGGGCTCCACCTTGGCCTTCGCGAAACGGCCGCGATCGGGTCTCGTGACGTTCTTCGCCTTGCGTGAGCCGAAGCCAAGCTGGACAGCGGTATAGCCGTCTCGTTCGGCGGTACGGGTCGCGACGACCTGACAGCCGCCCGCCATGAGCACGGTCACGGGCACATGCTCGCCGTCATCCGTAAAGATGCGGCTCATGCCCAGTTTCTGTGCAATTAATCCGGTTCGCATCACTTGCCTCGTTCCACCCGGGCCTAGAGCTTGATTTCGACGTCGACGCCGGCCGCGAGATCGAGCTTCATCAGCGCGTCCACGGTTTGCGGCGTCGGCTCCAGGATGTCGAGAAGACGCTTATGCGTGCGAATCTCGAACTGCTCCCGTGACTTCTTGTCGACATGGGGGCCCCTTAGGACCGTGAATCGTTCGATCCGAGTGGGCAAGGGAATCGGCCCCCGGACCCGCGCGCCCGTACGCTTCGCGGTGTGCACGATCTCGCGCGTCGACTGGTCGAGCACGCGGTGATCGAACGCCTTCAGGCGTATCCTGATATTTTGGCCGTCCACTGCCATATTCCTATGCCTCCGGGCCCTGGCGCACTAAACGCCCAAGCCGATGATGAACTTCAACTATTCTTTGCCGGCTACTCGATGATGGAGGCGACGACGCCGGCGCCGACGGTGCGGCCACCTTCGCGGATCGCGAAGCGCAGGCCCTCATCCATCGCGATCGGCGCGATCAGGTCCACTTCCATCGTGATGTTGTCTCCCGGCATCACCATCTCGGTGCCGTCCGGCAGCTTGATCGAACCCGTCACATCCGTCGTCCGGAAGTAGAACTGCGGCCGATAGTTCGAGAAGAACGGCGTATGACGGCCACCCTCCTCCTTCGTCAGCACATAGGTCTCCGCCATGAACTTCGTGTGCGGCGTGATCGAACCCGGCGCCGCCAGAACTTGGCCGCGCTCGACATCCTCACGCGCCACGCCGCGCAGCAGGACGCCGACGTTGTCGCCCGCCTCGCCGCGGTCCAGAAGCTTCCGGAACATCTCGACGCCCGTCACGATCGTCTTCGCCGTGTCCTTGATCCCGATGATCTCGATCTCGTCGCCGACCTTCACGATCCCGCGCTCGATACGACCCGTCACAACCGTGCCACGGCCCGAGATCGAGAACACATCCTCGATCGGCATCAGGAACGGGCGGTCAATCGCACGTTCCGGCTGCGGCACATAGGAATCAACCGCCGCCATCAGCTCCTTCAGCTTCTCGGAACCGATCGCATCGTCCCGGCCCTCAAGCGCGGCAAGCGCCGAGCCGTGGATCACCGGAATGTCGTCGCCCGGGAAGTCGTAGGACGACAGAAGCTCGCGAACCTCAAGCTCGACGAGTTCCAGAAGCTCCGGATCGTCGACCATGTCCACCTTGTTCATGAACACGACAATCGCCGGAACGCCGACCTGGCGCGCCAGCAGGATATGCTCGCGCGTCTGCGGCATCGGCCCGTCCGCAGCGCTCACGACGAGGATCGCCCCGTCCATCTGCGCAGCGCCCGTGATCATGTTCTTCACGTAATCCGCATGGCCCGGACAATCGACATGCGCGTAATGACGGTTCGCCGTCTCATACTCGACATGCGCCGTCGCGATCGTGATGCCGCGCGCGCGCTCCTCCGGAGCCTTGTCGATCATGTCGAACGCGATGAAATCGCCGCCGCTCTCTTCCGCCATCACCTTCGTGATCGCAGCCGTCAGGGTCGTCTTGCCGTGATCAACATGACCAATCGTGCCGACGTTGCAATGCGGCTTGTTGCGCTCGAATTTTGCCTTGCCCATGATGTCCCGAACCTGTCTCTACCTGTACCAATCCGAACTTGTCTCTACCCGGTCACCTTGTCTCTACCCGATCACAACGTCATCCGGCCGCAGCAGCCGACCCCGCATCAACCGTCCCGGCGCCGGTGCGCGGCCCGGGGCGGAATTGGAGCGGGTGATGGGAATCGAACCCACACCACCAGCTTGGAAGGCTGGAGCTCTACCATTGAGCTACACCCGCCCGTACCGTCACATTGCACCGTCTCTATTCCCGTCTCGATCGCCCTTCGGCCCGCGAGCGGCCACCGCTAAAGGCGACCGTGTTGGTGGAGGGGGTTGGATTCGAACCAACGTAGGCGTACGCCAACGGGTTTACAGCCCGTCCCCTTTAGCCACTCGGGCACCCCTCCAGTGAACCGCAACCTCTGGCAGCGCGATGAGCGTGCGAATATGGGAATTTACCGTTTGTTGTCAATGTCAAAACAGGGTCTAAACGGGTAAAGGCACCCGTCCGGCTTCCCCACCCCGTCTGGGCGGCGCCGGTCGCGTGTTACCCCTTATCGACTGAGGATCATAGGCATGGCGAGAACCGAACGCAAGCGCCGCAATACCGCCGGACGGCACGGCCGGGGTCAATCGGGGGGCCAGGCGAGGGGCAGGACCGGGGGGGCGGACGGTTCTGTCTGGCTCCACGGCAGCCACGCCGTCCTGGCCGCCCTGGCCAACCCGGCGCGGCGCATCCGCCGCATCCTGCTGACCGAGGCCGCGGCCCGCGCCCATGACGCGGCCATCGCGGCCC
>JAQCGR010000108.1 GCA_027619995.1 Pseudomonadota bacterium
GTCGTCGCCGGTTTCCTTGACGTCGATCTTGCGCAGTTCCAGCGAGGGGTCTTCCTCGGCCACCCGCTCCAATTCGGCCAAAGCATCGGCCGAGCGCGCGGGGCGGTCGCCGATCTCCTGGCTGCGGGTTTGGTCGACCAGGGCCAGCAGGACATCCGGCAAGGCGCGCCGTTCCTCGATCAGTGCCTGGGGGTTGACCAGCGCGAGCAGAATGGCGATGGCGGCCGGGGCACGCCAAGGCCAGCCGATCGCCCGCGCCGATAGAGAGGCCAGGAGGCCTAAACCCATCATCCCGGCCAGTGCGGCCAGGGCCCAGACGGGCAGGAGAGGGGCGAAGGTCAAACTGAAATCCGCGCCGATCATTGGCCCAGCCGCTCCAGGATCGCGGGGATATGGACCTGGTCTGCTTTGTAGTTCCCCGTCAGGGCGTACATCACGAAATTGACACCGAACCGGTATGCCATTTCGCGCTGGCCTTCGCCGCCCGGCGTCGTGGGATAGAGCGGCCTGCCGGTGGTATCGACCGCCCAGGCGCTGGCCCAGTCATTGGCACCGACGATGACGGAGGAAACTGGAGATTCGCCGCCCTCGCTCGCTTCGACCCAGATTTGCCCGCCGGCCCAGCGGCCGGGAAAATCTTCGAGCAGATAGAATGACTTGGTAAGGACATGACCGTCGGGAACGGGTTCGATCGGCGGCAGGTTGAGCCCGTGGAGCAGGCGGCGGAGGTCGCGCGAAGTAAGCGTCGCTCCGCCACCCAGGCCGCGCCCCTGCTGGTCCTGCGTGTCGAACAGGATCATGCCGCCGGTCCGAAGGAAGCGGTTCAGCCGGAGGGCGGCATCCGGCGTCAGAGGCTGGGCATCCCGGCGGATCGGCCAATAGAGGATGGGAAAGAAGGCGAGTTCGTCGCGCGCTGGATCGACCCCGATAGGTTCGCCCAGCTCGACGCTGGTGCGCTGTTCGAGAACATCGCTCAACCCGACCAAACCCGCGCGGCTGCGTGAATCGGTATCCTCCGCGCCGGTCAGGACATAGGCCAGCCGGGTCTCGTTTGCGGCGCCCAGAGCGAAACTGTCCACGATCTGTGCGCGGCCCGGCGCCGGCGAGAAGATCGTCGCCCCGGCCAAGCCGATGGCCGCCAGCGCCACCGTCCTGTGCCAGGGCAGAAGGCCGCGCAAGGCCAGGCTGATGGCCAGATCGGCAAAGGCGAGGAGGAGGGCAGCCGTCAGCAACCAGGGGCGGAGGTCCGTTTCGCGCCGTTCGCCATAGTTTGCGATCGTGGTCCCGGCGGGCAGGAGGTCGAGCACCGCCAAGGGCGGGTCGAAATCGGCGATATTGACGGCGTATCGGCTGCTCTCGTCGCCGTAATATCCGGGCGGCGTTTCGGGGCCGAGCAGGACGGAATCGAGGCTGTTCGGCACGATGGGCTTGGCCGCGGGCGGCGGTGGGCCCAGACGGCCGAACCCGTCCAGGGCTTCGATCGGCAGGAGCCGTCCGGTCGGCTCGGTCGCACCGGGCGGATTCGTCGCTAGGGTCGTCAGCCGGCGGAGCATTTCGACGAACAGGCCCGAAAGCGACAGATTCGACCATTCGGGATTCGCGGTCGTGTGGAACAGCACGATCCAGCCGTCGCCTTTCCGGGCCCCCGTTACGATCGGCGTGCCATCGGTGAGCCGGGCCCATGTCCGCGCATTCAGGTCCGGGGACGGCTGGGCCAGAACCTGGCGGAGGATTTCAACATCGGGCGGCACGCGGATGCCGTGGAACGGGCTCTCTTCCGCGAAAGGAGCGAGGCCGACCGGCTGGTTCCAGGACATCGCCCCGCCGAAGCTTCGTCCGCCCGAGCGAAGGCGCACCGGCACCAGGCGCTCGCTGCCCTCAGCCATGACCGGACCGGCGAAGCGGATCAGCAGCCCACCTTGGCCCACCCACTCGTCGAGGGCATCGGCGAGAGGTTCAGCGAGGTCCGCGACATCGGGCAGGACGATGGCCGATATGTCGCTCGCCAGCAGGTCCAGGATAGGCGCCGGCCGCACATCGGCGAAGGGCACGAGCGCACGTTCCAGATAGTAAAGTTCACCCAACAGGGGGAGGTCGGGATCGGCCGCGATATCGGTGGCCAGCCCGATGCTTCGCCGCTGCAGTCTCTCGTCCAGCAGGACAACCGCGCCCGCGCCTTCCTCACCCGCGATTTCGATCCGCCGCAAACCGTTTCGCACCTCGGGCGGCAAGGACAACGCGGCCCGCGCCTCGCGCGATCCGGCGTCAAAAGCGAGGGTCTCGTCGAACAGCAGGCGCCCCTCCTGACCCATGCCGCGCAGCCGGACCGTTTCGGCGAAGCCGTTCTCGGCGCGGTCGGCCCCGATGACGAGTCGGGCGCCATCCGACTCAGGCAGGCGCTGCAGATGGGCGCGGTGCGTGCGCTGATCGCGCAGGACGGTCAGGCTGCCGAGCCTGCGGAGCCGTTTGGCCAGTTCCACCGTGCCGGTCGAGTCCAGGCCGTCGGACAGCCACCAGACATTGAAGGCGCCATCGAGCGCCGCGTCGTTGAGCGCCTTATGCGCGGCGTCTCGCGCGGCGGACCAGGGTTGCGGCTGGCTGCCGGCCAGCCGGTCGCGCGCGGCGGCGGGATCGAAGGGCCCCTCCACGCCAGGTGCCCGGCCATCGGTGGCCGGTGCGGTTTCCAGCAGATAGACGCTGCGCTCGGACCGCTCCGCCCGATCGATCAGGGCGCCGGCCAAGCGTTGGCGTTCGGCCCATTCGGGCGCTACCGCCCAACCGTTGTCGAGCACGATGAGGAGCGGTCCTCGGGCCGTGAAGCGCGCGCCAGGGTCGAGCAGCGGATGGGCGAAGGCCAGGACCAACAGCAGGCCGACGAGCAGGCGCAGCAGCAACAGGACCAGGGGAGAGCGCTCTGGCGTTTCCTCTTCCTGCTCCAGATTGCGCAGCAGGCGGATGGGGGGAAAGCGGGTCAGGCGGGGTGCCGGCGGGCTGATGCGCAGCAGCAACCATATCGCGGGCAGCAGGACGAGACCGAAAAGCAGCCAGGGCGCGGCGAAGGCGATCGGCCCCAGGCTCACCACGGATTGGCCTCCGGCGGCGCGGACAGAGCCTGATGCAGGGCGAGCAGGACCGTCTCGGGCGGTCGGTCAGTGCGATGAGTCAGAAAGGTCCAGCCGAGGCGCCGCGCGATAGTCGCAAGGCCGGCCCGCTGGGCCTCGATACGCTGGCGATAGCCGTCGCGCAGCCTTTCGGCCCTGCGAATCAGGACGCTGCCGTCATCCTCAAGTCCCTCGAAGCGCCGCCGTCCGGCGAAAGGCAGGGTTTCCTCGGCCGGGTCCAGGATCTGGACGATATGGCCGTGCACGCCCCGGGCGGCGAAGTCGCGCAAGGCGTCGTTGACCGTGTCGAGGGGAGCCAGGAAATCTCCCGCCAGAATCAACTGGGCATGGCGTGGCAGGGGATAGGGCGGCGGCAGATCGCGCGGGCCTCCGGTCCCTTGGCGCGTATGGTCCGCGCCGTCCTGCGAGTCCGGCTGCATCAGGCCTGCGGCCAGCCTGTCCGCCGTTCCGCGGTCGTTCGACGGCGCTGCTCCGCCGGACAGCAGGCCGACATCTTCGCCGCCACGCAGCAGCAGGATAGCGGCGGCGAGAAGCAAAAGTTCCGCGCGCTCCCGCTTCGTCGCGCTGGCCAGATCCGAGCGGTATTCCATCGACGCGGTCGCGTCGCGCCACAGCCAGACTTTCTGGGCGGCGGTCCATTCCGTCTCGCGAATTTGCGGCCGTTCGGCTTTGGCCGTCTGGCGCCAGTCGATCCGCTGGGCCGAATCGCCGGCCTCGTAGGGCCGGAACTGCCAGAAGGAATCGCCCTGCCCTGCCCGGCGCCGGCCATGCAGGCCCTGGCTTACCGTGTCGGCGACCCGCGCGGCCGCGATCAACAGCGACGGCAGCCGGGCCGCCATGCGTTCCGCCGCGCGCTCACTGGGGCTGGCTTGGCGCATCCTTGTCGAAATCCCTTCCGTATGCGCCTTGCCGGCCCGCGTCAGGCGATCTGCTCGCACAGGCGGTCGATCACCTGTTCGACCGTGGTTCCATCGGCGCGGGCGGCGAAATTGACGGCCATCCTGTGACGGAGGACGGGATGGGCAAGAGCCAGGACATCCTCGACCGAAGGCGCCAAACGGCCCTGAAGCACGGCGCGAGCGCGGGCGGCCAGGGTCAGCGCCTGGCTTGCCCGCGGGCCCGGGCCCCAGGCGACGGAATCGCGGATTTCCGAGATCTCGCTCAAATCGGGGCGGCCCGCGCGCACCAGGGTGAGGATCGCATCGACCACGCGATCTCCCACCGGGACTCGCCGGATCACCTCCTGGGCGGCGCGCAGTTCCGCCGCGGTCATCACCTCTTCGCATACCGCCTGGCCGCTACCGGTCGTCTCGATCAACATGCGGCGCTCGGATTCGAGGTCGGGATAGCCCACCCGCACCTCCATCAGAAAGCGGTCGAGCTGGGCTTCGGGCAGGGGATAGGTGCCTTCCTGCTCGAGCGGATTTTGAGTCGCCAGGACATGGAAGGGCTGGGGCAGTTCGTGATAGTCGCCGGCAACCGAAACCCGGGCTTCCTGCATCGCCTGCAGCAGCGCGGACTGGGTGCGCGGGCTGGCGCGGTTCACCTCATCGGCCATCAGAAGTTGGCAGAAGACCGGTCCCCGCACGAAGCGGAAGGAGCGGCGTCCACCTTCCGCCTCTTCGAGCACTTCGGAGCCCAGGATATCCGCGGGCATCAGGTCCGGGGTGCATTGGATTCGGCGGTCGTCGAGGCCGAGTACTGTACCCAAGGTTTCGACAAGGCGCGTCTTGGCCAGGCCGGGCACGCCGATCAGCAGGGCATGGCCGCCGGCCAGCAGGGTGATGAGGGTTTGATCGACCACCTCGTTCTGGCCGAAGATGATCCGGCCGACCTGATCGCGCACGGTTCCCATTCGACGACCCAAGTCCTCGATCTGTTCGACGAGCGCATCGCTCGCCATATCGTCCCGTTCTGGTCCGAGTTCCCGGTCGGTGACTGTCAAGGCGCAACCCCCAAGGCTGGAAGAGGAATAAGACGGTGGCGGAAAAGGACCGGAACGGGAATGCGCCCGTCCAGGGTGGCGATAGCCCCGAGCAGAACTTCGGGATGCGCATTGCCAAGGACGGCACCTGGTACCATCAGGGCTCTCCCATCGGACGCAAGCCTCTGGTCAAACTCTTCGCCAGCGTCCTGCGACGTGACGATGCCGGCGACTATTGGCTCGTGACCCCCGTCGAACGCGGCCGCATCGAGGTCGAAGATGCCCCATTCATGGCGGTCGAACTCACGGTCGAGGGGCAGGGCACGGATCAAGACATCACCTTCCGAACGAATGTCGACGACCTGGTCGTGGCGGACAAGGCCCATCCGCTTAGAATAGTGCACGATCCCGCGACCGGCGAACCCGCACCGTATATTCTTGTGCGCGACCGCCTGGAGGCGCGCCTCGCCCGGTCGGTCTATTATCACCTCGCCGATCTATGCGTGGAGCGCCGGGTCGGCGGCCGTTCGGTCCTGGGCGTTTGGAGCGGCGGTGCGTTTTTCATTCTCGAAGATGAGGAGATTTCGTGAGCCCCGAACATATCATCGACCGCCTGCAGTCCGCGTCGAGCGGTGCGGACGGGCGAATCCGTTCGTCTCGGGGCGTTCGCCGGCGCGGCGATTCCGATCTCGACGGCCATCCGCCCCAGGCGGGCCGCCGTCTGGCCGCCGTTCTTGTCCCGCTCGTCATGCATGAGAGTGGCATGACCGTCATTCTCACCCAGCGCTCCGCCCATCTGACGGAACATGCGGCGGAAGTCAGCTTTCCGGGCGGTCGGATGGAAGCGGAGGACGATGGTCCGGTCGGCGCCGCCCTGCGGGAAACCGAGGAGGAAATCGGCCTGCCCCGCAGCCAGATCGAGGTCGTCGGGCGACTCGACGACTATGAGACAGGCACGGGCTATGTTGTGACCCCGATCGTCGGATTGATCCGGCCGCAGAAGCCCGTGACTCCCGATCCCTTCGAGGTGGCGGAAATTTTCGAGGTGCCCCTGGCGTTTATTCTCGACCAGTCGAATCACGAACTGCGCAGCGGGGTCTTTCGCGGCAAGGAACGGCGCTACTATGCCATGCCCTATGAAGGGCATTTCATCTGGGGGGCGACCGCGGGCATGCTGGTCAATCTTTTCGAGGTGTTGAGGAAGGGATGACCCGAGGCCCCGTTCCAACCGCCCGGCGCGCATCCGTGCTGTGATACCGGCCGCCACCCTGCCGCCTCAGGACTGGCTGCGTGTCGAGGAGACGCGCGCGGTCATCGCCGCGCTGACCTCCGAGGGCGGTGCGGCGCGCTTCGTCGGGGGTTGCGTGCGCGATGCCGTCCTGGGCCGGGCCGTGCGCGACATCGATATCGCCACCCCGGAGCGGCCCGACCGGGTCATCGCCCTGCTTGAAGGCGCGGGCATTCGAGCCGTGCCCACAGGGATCGACCATGGCACGGTCACGGCCGTGATCGGCCAAGCCCATTTCGAGGTCACCACCCTGCGCCTGGATGTCGAGACTTACGGCCGCCACGCCCGGGTCCGATACACCGACGATTGGCTGATCGATGCGAGCCGCCGGGATTTGACCATCAACACGCTCTATTGTGATCTCGACGGGCAGGTTTACGACCCCCATGGCGGCCTGGCCGACCTGCGGGCCGGCCGCATCCGTTTCGTGGGTGAGGCGGAGACTCGCATTCGGGAGGACGTCCTCCGTCTTCTGCGCTTCTTCCGCTTTCGCGCCCATTACGGGAAGGGAGAACCCGATCCGGACGGCCTCGCCGCCTGCACGCGCCTCGCGCCGCTGGTCGAGGGCCTGTCGGGAGAGCGCGTCGCGGGTGAGATGCTGCGCCTGCTCGAAGCACCCGATCCCGCGGCGGAGATCGCACGGATGATCGCGGCGGGGGTGATGGCGCCGCTTCTGCCGCAAGCGGTCCGTGTCGAGCGCCTGCGTGCCCTGGTGACGATCGAGGCAGGCCGCCGGGAGATCGATCCCCTGCGCCGTCTCGGCGCGCTGATCGAGGTGGGTTCGGCCGCCGCCATATCCGCCCGTCTGGTGCTGTCCAATACCGAGCGCGCCCGTCTGGCGGCGATGACGGATCCGGGCGATGTCCCCGATCCCGGATCGGACGATTACGCTCAGCGGGTGCTGATGTACCGCGTTGGTGTGCAAGCCTATATCGATCGGGCGCTGCTCGCTTGGGCCCAGGCCCTTTCCGATGGGCCGCAGGCGCGCGCCGCCGACTGGGCCGCCGTGCTGGCCCAGGCGGAGAGTTGGACTCCGCCGGCCCTGCCGGTGCGGGGCCGCGATGCGCTCGCGCTGGGGCTTGCGGCCGGCCCGGCTGTCGGGGATGCCTTGGCCGCGGTCGAGGCCTGGTGGGTCGAGAACGATTTCCAGGCGGACCGGGATGCCGCCCTGGCCAAGCTGAGAGAAGTCGTCGCGACCCTGGCCGATGGTGTAGGTAAAGGTTAAGACGGTGGCGGAACGTAAAATGAGAGGTTGCCAATGAGCATGGCCGAACAGAGCGAGGACCTGCGCCTTATCGCCCAGTTGCGCGAGGTCGATGACCTGCGCCTGGAAACGCGCGAGGAGCTCGGCTGGATCGAAGAGGATATCCGCAAGGGCGATGCCAGCCGCGAGGACCTGGATTACCTGCGCAAGCTGGGGGGCGAGCTGCTCGGCGGCGGGGTCGAGGCGACGGCGCGATCCGGCAAGATCATCCGCGTTTGCTTCGTCGGCGACAGCATCACCACCGGGACTGGCGACGAGACCTATCTCGGCTGGCCCGCCCGGGTCGCCAATGCCGCCTGGGAGGAAGGTCACGACGTGACCTGCTACAACCTCGGCGTTCGAGCCGATACCTCGGAGCATATCGCTGCGCGCTGGCGTGCCGAGTGCGAATCGCGCCTGATTCCGGATATTGCCGGCGCCGTGGTCTTTTCCTTCGGGCTGAACGATTCGGCCGACATGAATGGTACGCGGCGGGTGCCGCTGGACCGATCGATCGAAATCGCGCGGGCGATGCTGGCGGAAGCCAAGGCGCGCTGGCCGGTACTATGGGTCGGCCCGACGCCGATCGACGAAGCGCGCCAGCCGGTGACAGGCGCCACGGGTGCCAAATTCGATCTCAGGAACGAGCGGATCGCGGAATACAGCGAGGCCTATCGGGAACTCGCCATCGAACTGGCCGTGCCATATCTCGATCTGGTGAAGCCCCTGGTCGCGGACGATGCTTTCACGGCGTCGATCGCGTCGGGCGATGCTCTCCACCCGACCCGCAAGGGTTACGAGGTCATCGCCGACCGGGTGACCGCCTGGGCCGGATGGCAGGGCCTTCTCAAGTCGAAATAACCCGCTCGGTCGGTCCTAGTTTGCGACCTTCACCATGCGCGCGCGGACCTCGCGGGTCGACTGACCGTCGGTGATGCGGCGGAAGACGAGGTCCATGCCTTCCCCGGTCAGGGTCCGTGCGTAGCTCTGGACGCTGTAAATCCCGGTCTCGTCGATCGTCATCAGATAGACCACGAGGGTCCGTTCCGAGATCCTGGCCCAGGCGAGCTGGCCACCGTCCAGGGGATCGCGGGCGGTGCTGGATTTGAAGACCGACGGCTTCTGGGTCGGCAGGAACTCGATCTCGGTTCCCTTGCGGCGAATATCGGGATTGTTCGGATCGCCGCCCTGGCGGATGACCGTGGTCCAGGTCACGAAGAAGCCCTGGGCGGAGGGTTCGATCACCACGTCCATATCGCGCATGGTGACGCCGAAATAGAGGCTGTCCGACGATTCGGCGATACCGTTGCCCTGGTAATGGCCGAAGAATGCCTTGAGCGGCAGGTCCTGCGCCTGGGCCATCGGAACCGACAGCGCCATGAACGCCAGTCCGGCGAGAACCGTCTTAATCCGCATCATTCTCTTTCCTCTCCCAAACTTATTGCGCGCCGGCCGCGTCAATCCTCGACGCGCTTCAGCTTGCCGCTCACCTTGCGTGTTCGCTCGCCATCGTGGAACCGCTCGAAATCCAAGGCCATGCCGTCCTTGGTTACCTGACGCGAGTACATCTGCATCTCATAGTCGCCCCGTTCGTTCACCGCCATCAGGTAGGTGTAGAGCGTGTCGCCGTCGATCCGCGACCAAGCCACTTCTTCGCCCTTGGCCGGGTCGCCCTGCGTCTCGGGTCCGAAGATATTGGGGGCGACGCCGGGCTTGAAGAACATCGTGCGGGTCTTGCGCTTGGCGTCCTTATCCCCGTCGCGCCCACGTATCGTCGTCCAGGACAACACGAACCCGCCCGGTTCCGCCCCTTCGATGATGACGTCGAGATCGCGCATCTCGAAGCCGAGGCTGCGGGAATCCTCGGTCTTCGCCATGGCGCTGCCGACATAATGGCCGAAAAAATCGGAGATCGGCCGGTCTTCGGCCTGGGCGAGAACTGGAGCCCAGCTCAACGCGAGCGCGATCACGAGGGCGCGGGTCGGTCTTCCGATCATCGCTGTCTCCGAGCGGGTTCGGTGGGCAATCTACAGGGGCCTCGGCGCGCGGCCAAGCGGCGGCGCATTCAGGACCAGGCGGCGAGGGGTGGTAGCGACATCAGAATCGCCTCGACATTGCCGCCGGTCATCAGGCCGAAGCGCGTGCCGCGGTCATAGAGCAGATTGAATTCCACGTAGCGGCCCCGGCGGTGAAGCTGATGGGCGCGCTGTTCCTCGCTCCAGGCCTTGTTCATATGACGCCGGACCAGGGCCGGATAGACCTCCAGGAAGGCCAAGCCGACATCGCGCA